>NZ_JBGTCA010000065.1:0-8239 GCF_041749095.1 Aquiflexum sp.
ATGGTTAGTGTTGGCACCTGCGCTTGTGTTAAATTAAACCAATGAAGGCTAAGAACAAAAGTCAAAAGAAGGGCAGGTGTTGAAGGTAAGTGGGGTTTAGACATTTTGAGATATTTTGGATAGTTTACTATCAATGATATATGGAGAGGGGAATAGGTGGGAAGGCTTTTGATTTATTGGATATCGGGTTTGGATTGGTTTCATATTTCAATTCATTTTGGGGAATTAATACAAAAAGTTTTTCCTGCCTGACCGCAGGATTGCTGTCTGGCAGGACTTGGCTCATTTAAGTCATGTTTTTCCGTTCTACCCAATGCTCCCTAAAAGAAGCCATCCTTAGAACACATATCGGGCAACTACCAACTTACTTTTTGCATCTTGTCATACTTTGTATAATTAAATGGTTTAGGCCTGCTCCTTGAGAATTTGTTCCACTTCGCTTTTGAGTGAATCAAAATCTATGGGTTTGGTGAAAAACTCCTTTGCACCTGAACCCATGGCTTTGTTGTGGTTTTCGCTGTCGCCATAAGCCGAAATCATGCTTACCAGTATCTGAGGGAACCTGGTTTTGACTTTTTCCAAAAGCTGTAATCCTGACATTCCCGGCATATTGATATCCGAAAAAATATACATCACTTCGGGAGGTTGGGTACTTTCCAAAATGTCCAAGGCTTCCTGACCCGAAAAAGCAAATTCCAGTTCTATGGCACCACTTCGGATTTCTTTTCTAAGCTTCTGCCGAAATAGCATCTCGACATCTTTTTCATCATCTACTACCAAAAATTTCATGTTTTATCTGTTTATATCTATGTTTATTAAAATTGATTAAATAATCTATACCCTTCACAAATAATCATTTATTGTAATAGATCAATAAAGAATATACTTTGAGGTGGAAGGTGAATTTCAAAATATACTTTTAAAGATGAATCGAATTATAATATAATGATTTATGGCTGATTTTTAAGTGTTTGTCTTAAATAGGTTTGGTTGAAAAGACATATTCTTTACGTTTTTAGGTAAATTAAAAAATCGTTGATTTTTTGAAACCAAAGAAGGACGAACGTAGGGTTTTATTGTCCCAACGCCATGATAAACTTCCCAAAGACCTGCATGCCGGACAGGCAGGGAATCAGGTCGGTTTAATAATTTAAAAAAAGGCATTTGAAAAATTACTTTCAAATGCCCTGTAAAAATTAGAGGTTTTCTACTATTGCAAAAGTTTAATTGGATGGTGGTTTGACTTCAAATCCCTGTGCTTCCATAATATTCAACATATCATACCAATAGCGTAAAAATTCAATTTTACCATTCACTATCCTCCCCGCAGTATGATAGGGAACTGTTATGATTTTACCGGTTGCTTTGTGCTGAAGGGTATTGGTGCCCCAAGATAAAACCCATTCCCCCTCGTTCCAATTGTTGGTAACTTTGACAGGCAGATAAAGCTCTTGTGAAAGGGTATGCTTGAATTGATTGGTGCTATTGGTGTAATATTCCTTGTGTTGGGCCACTGTTAGTGAGTCCAAGCCTCCTCCCAAGCCATAGATCATCGCATTTGGTGCGAATTGCGCATTCATGGTAGCTACATCCCCGGCCTGAAGTGCTTTGGTATATTTCTGTACCACCTCCAAAGCTTTTGCGGCATTCTGAAATTCAAGCGACACCACTGGATCCTGTGCATTTGAAATTATCGGCATCAGCATCGTTAGCAATGCCAAGGCCAATGTAATTTTTAAATTTTTCATAAAAGATTGAGTTAGGTTAAAACAAAATAAATTCTAGGAATCAACATTGATTCTTATCCTAATGACCTGATAATTAATTGATATTCAAACCAATCAGGGACGAACGACCCCTTTTACCGTCCCAAAGCCATTAAAAAGTTTCCGAGTGGAATTTAGAAGTGCGCACCAAAAAAGATGGATTCAGAAGATTTTCTTTGTTATAGATTAAGGGGGTTCCTTCTGATAAGTTCAACACCTCTCCCTCCATTGCCAAAACAATGGCATGTGCCGCAGCCGTGTCCCATTCCATTGTCGGTCTAAAGCGGGGGTAAAGCTGCGCTTTGTTTTCAGCAACGAGTGTTATTTTCAAAGATGAACCCATGTTGATTATCTTGGCTTCAGGATATTTGGCAATGAAATCCTTTGTCTCCTGATCCATATGGGACCTGCTGGCTACGATGGTTTTGATGGAAGAATCATTAACCTTTGCCAATTTTTCAGGTTCTTGATTGCCTACCTGCTTCCAGGCACCTGACTCCAAACTTCCCCAATACAGCCAATCCAAAACGGGGGCATAGACCACGCCCATTATGGGTTTTCCAAGATGTATCAGGGCAATATTGACGGTAAATTCGGTTAAAATATGGAACGCTGATGACGCTGATTAAACTGATGAACACAGATCAAAAAAAATCAGTGTAAATCTGCTAAATCAGCGTCATCGGCGTGCTAATGAAAATCATTTCGAATAGGTAAAAGTCAAAATAATGAATAAATCTTATTCACTCTTTAATATTAAAGTTGTTGAATTTCCACCATTTTATTGGCAGATTTAGAAATTGAATTTCAAACTGAAATACCCAATTATGAACTCAATCAAGGCCAACATTTCGATTTTTACATTTTTAATCCTCTTGTTGTTTAGTCCCATAGTTTCAGCTCAAATCTCAAAGGTTGAAAAAGCCTTTGCCAAAGCTGAATCCAAAGGTTTTTCGGGCGTATTGCTTTTGGCCATTGATGGGGAGGTGGTATTTGAGAAAGCTACGGGTTATCGTTCTTTTGAACAGGAATTCCCTCTTCAAACCACAGATGTTTTTGAAATGGCATCTGTTTCCAAACAGTTTACGGCCATGATGGTGATGAAGTGTGTGGAGAAAGGGCTTTTGACTTACGATGACGAACTTACCGGTTATCTGGATGTTCCTTATTCAGGTATCACCATCACCCAATTGCTGACCCATACCAATGGGCTGCCGGATTACCAAGATATCATGGACAAGCATTGGGACAAAAGCAAAGTGGCTGGCAATAAGGACATTTTGGAATACCTCCGAAGATACCATCCACCCATGTTGGCCCAACCGGGAGAGAAATATGAGTACAGCAACACAGCCTATGTTTTTCTGGCCAGTATTGTGGAAAAGGTCACAGGAAGGGATTTTATAGAACTGGCAAGGGAATGGATTTTCAAACCTTTGGGGATGACAAATACCGATATCCGCACTTTGGAGGAAAAAGCAATCGTTTCCAATTTTGCGGCAGGACACCTGAAGGACGAAAAAGGAAACTATGTCAATGCCAATAAATTCCATTCGTCGGATTATACCATTTGGTTGGGGAACCGCAAAGGACCAGGTAGGGTCAGCAGTACCGCACAGAATCTATTGATCTGGGATCAGGCATTGTATGCAGGTTCATTGGTAAGTAAGGAAACCTTGGATTTGGCATTTTCTCCACAAACATTGAATGATGGGAGTATCAGTATCTATGGTTTCGGATGGGATTTGAAAGAAGACGAACATTTTGGAAAAATCGTGTCCCACACAGGGGACAATCCGGGGTATAAAACGCTGATCATGAGGTTTATTGATCAAAACAAAACATTGATCCTGTTGAATAACAACGCCCATGAAGCTAAGGATCAATTGATCCAAGGTGCGGTTGAGGCTTTGAAGGGGTGGTGAAATGAAATGGAGGTGGTCTTTAATTAGGTTTGTAATGGCACGCTGGACCTGTCCCGATCATCGGAATAACGCTGATTTGGCAGATTTTAACTGATTTTTAACTGAGTTTAATGGCATCTTCTAGGCAGAGTTTTTGGCGGATTTTTCTATATATTTTGATCATTGATGTATATCTATCTTTCATTAATCGCTCAGCGAATACTGATTTTTAACCGCAGCCATGCCTCCTAGAATTACCCACTTACCATCCACTTTCTTCCAGGTATGGGTAAACTTATAGGTCTCTTTTCTGACTACTTGGTTAACCTTGTCTGTCCATAAGTATTCGGTGTCGTAGAATGCCACCACCACATCCTCAATGGCGTTTGATGCTTTTTTATGAAGTACATAGCTGTATTTCAAATCAGGGTCTTTGTGCAAATCAGGGATCCAACTGGCAATTTTTCTTTTGTCCGAAACTCCATCCCCAAAACTCGGATATCCGATAAAGTCCTCATGCCAGAGGGTTTTATAGGCAACTGTGTCAATGTTCTGAACATACTCCCAATACAATTCTTCCATGTGCCAGGCTTCATCTTCCATTTCGGATTTGCTTAAGGGTGGTTCTGTTTCATCTTTTGAGAGATTTTTGCTGTTTTCGCTGCAACTCCATACAGTCAGCAAAACAAACAAAACAATCAGGTTAAATACAATTGAATTTTTCATTTTTCTAATTAAAGCTTATTGTTCCTGATATTCTTCCAATTTCAAGAATCTTGCAGCATTTCCATAGAAAATGCCTTCTTTATCTTCTTCGGTCAGAAAGTCCAGGCTATTCAAGAAATCAATTGATTGCCTCAAAAGTCTCCATGCGATGTAGTTCTGCATTGTCAGATCCTTTTACACCATAGTAGTCGGTGGCAGTTTCGCGCTCACCAAAGTCACTCTCTGTGTAAGAATGGATATGCATGTCAATGATTCTAGTTTGCGAAACTGCTACCAGTGTAGGCAGAAGTGCAAAAGCTATAGGGGCTAAGATCTTTTTCATTTTGTCCAATTTCATTTGTTCAACCGATTGTATTTTTTCAAAACGTCAATTAGTAGTCCATGCGGGATTGCATAAGATTTATTTCCATTGATTCCTTCCATGGTTTCTGCTGCGATCAGGGCATTGATGATGGCTTCTTCTACAGATTGTACCGTCGCTTCCAGTAATGGATCGATCAGATCATTGGGAAGCATTTGTACTTCCGAAAAATCATAGCGCTGAAAAGCATCGGGATTGGCTGTTGAAAATGCGATAAAAATATCTCCCGAACCATTAGTCCCAATTCCTCCTGTCAATCCAATTCCGATCGGAACCCGATTGGCAATCCGCTTCAACTGATGCGAAAGCAAGGGAGCGTCTGTGGCAACCACAACAATGATAGAACCATCTCCTTCCTTCCTATAAGATTGTGGAGGCAATTTCAATTCATTATTCAAAGTATCCATCAATTCCTTTCCAACCGGAACTCCAGCGATGGTTAAGGAAGGTTTTCTTCCAAAGTTTGCCTGTACCAAAACCCCAACTGTGTAAGTGGAATCCATAATCTTTACGATTCTCGATGATGTCCCTGTTCCGCCTTTAAAGCCCAAAGCCATCATCCCAGTGCCACCACCGACATTTCCTTCTGCTATTTTCCCACTTGATGCATTTTTAATTGCTTCAAGCACATGCTCTTCCTTCACATGAAATCCATAGATGTCATTCAAAAAACCATCGTATGTCTCCGCTACCACAGGATAGGTGTACCACCACTCCTCACCCTGATACCAATCTGTATCCACGTACCACTTCAACACTGCATCCCGGACTACGCCCACACTGTTGGTATTTGTAATCATAATCGGGGTTTCCAAAAATCCTGATTCAGTCAACCAGGTAGTTCCGGTCATTTCCCCGTTTCCATTCAGGCTGTACCAATTGGCAAACACGGGACTGAACTTTTGGGTTTTTCCACGCGGGAAAATAGCAGTGACACCAGTTCTTATCGGGCCTTTGCCAACGATGTTTTCACCGCTCCCTGAGATGATTGTGCTGTAGCCTACTTCCACCCCTTTCACATCAGTGATGGTATTGAATTGACCTGTTGTGCCGTCAAACGGAACACCCAAATCTCTCGCTCGGGGTTTTTGGGCGTGAGTGATAGATAGGTTGAGGATAAGAATCAGAAGAACTATTGATCTTTTCATTTCGGGTCTTTTTAAAATTTATCCAAAAACTTAAATATCTCAATATAAGCGTTTTCAAACTGCCCTTTACTTGGGCTTTGCTTTCCATCGGGTATAAAAATCCTGAGGTCTTTATCCTTTCTCATCTTGAGATCAAACTGCTCAAATGTTACCGGTGGAACTTGATCATCCAAAGCTCCCTGCCACAGAAAAATGGGCGGGTCACTTGGGTCAAAATAAGTGATCGGTTCATAGATGGCAAGATTTTCTTTTGATTCATAATCATCAGGAGCGAAAAGGGCTTTACCCACTTGACTGAATAAGTCGTTTTCGTGTTCTATAAAAATTCTTTCAATCAAATCCAATCCATCCACAGGACTGGAAAAGTTGATGATGCCTACGATCACAATGCCTTCATCAAGTTTATTAGGATACTCCGGATTGTTTTGGGCAAGTCCTACATTGGTGGCAATGTGCGCGCCTGCAGAAAAGCCCGTCACAATCACATTGTCCAAATTCAAACCATAGTGTGTATTGTTGGCTTTGAGGAAATTCAAAGCATTGGTTAAGTCACTCGTGGCCAATGGAATCCCTCTTTTCAAGCGGTAATTGAGATTGACTACATTCAAGCCTTTACTCAGGTAAGGTTCAATGTACCTTTCCTCCTGACTTTTGTCGCTAAAGTAATATCCTCCTCCATGAAGAAAGACAATGGTGTAATTCCGTTTACCATAGGATTTTGCATTTTGAGAAAGGTAGATGTCCATCACCTGTTCCGCATCTGAATCGTAGGAAACGTCTTTCAATATTTTATAAACTGTTTCCTTTTCAGTAGCCGACAGGTCTACCGTGGATGTCAATTTTTTGGAGCAGGAGGAGAGTACGAATGAAAAAATTAGGAGCAGGTATAATGTGGTTATTTTCATTTTTTAGTGAGTTGATTTTTCAAACTTAATGCGTCGGGAAAACCCCATTGCTCAGCTATTTTACCATTCTCTATTCTATATATAGAGGTTTCATAGATTGTAACTTTATTACCGGTAGAATCAAGTCCTTCGAATGCTCCCTGATGGGTACCTGAAGATTTATATCTTGTTACCACTTTGTCGCCTTCACTTACCATATCGACTATTTCTTCTTTCCAGTCCGGAAATATTTTTCTGTGACTTGAAATTGAATATTTTGCTCCAGCAATTCCTTTCCACTCAATCCCGTTTATAAAGTGGCAGACAAAATCGGGTGCCAATATTTTATCCAATTCCGTTACTTTTCCGTTGCTCCAAACCCGGTGATAATTTTTCACGACATCACGGTTAGCGTCCAGGTTAATTTCTTGTTTTTCTGAACTACAACTGGTTATAAATATACAGGCAATAAGAATCAATACTAAGCAGAAAGATTTTTTCATTTTGGTGTTTTGTTTAAATGATAATAAGATACCCTCCTGTCCCTAGTCTTTTTGCCAATTCAGGATGCATGGCTTTTTCTACTCTTGAAGCATCGTTGTCATGAAGCCCTTCAAGGTAATTGAGTACTGTTTCCTCGATAAGCAAAGTATCGCTTTTGGTCTGTCCAAAGAGGTTGCTGTTGAATGAGATAACGATAAAAAATATCATTGCCAGTCTTATTAATTGACGGAGTTGAAGTGTTTGAAGTGTCTGTTTCATTTGTTTTTATTTAAAGTTTTATTTCCTTTTATTTAAATGTCTGCCAACTTAAATGGAGCGATTCAATTTACTTTAGTATCCAATTACAAAATCCCTAGTAATTTTATCAATTGAGGTCGTTCCGGCAAGTTGCATGTCGCGGATCAACTCCTCTTGGAGAATCTCCAGAGCCATTTCTACACCATGTTGACCAAGCGCACCAAGTCCCCAACAAAACGGCCTGCCAGTACAGACTGCATTGGCTCCAATGGCCAAGGCTTTAAATATATCGGTTCCCCTTCTAATGCCTCCGTCAATTAAGACCGGTATTCTCCCTTTTATTTCGTCAACTACCTCAGGAAGACATTCAATGGTTCCTCTGTTACTTTCCAATTGCCTTCCCCCATGATTGGAGACAATAATTCCGTCGGCTCCATACTTTAGAGCGAGAGCAGCATCCTCCCTAGTCATAATTCCCTTAATGACTATTTTCATGCTGCAGTTGGCCCGAAGCCAATCAATGATTTCCCATGTTACGCTTGGATCTGTAAAACTCATTCCTTCCGGAAGGATTCCTTCCAGGTTCCCCATTTTGAGTTCGCCTGCCTCGATTAAACTAAAAAGCGTCGTTACACTCGTCTCCCGATTTCCGACTACCGGAGTATCTACAGTCAATACACAGACCGGACATCCCGCCTGTTCCGCTTTC
>NZ_JBGTCA010000066.1:0-11732 GCF_041749095.1 Aquiflexum sp.
TAATGTTTTCCGGAAAGGTTTTTTGAGTTGGGTTAAAGGATTCTAAAAGCTTTTTTTCTACATCAATAGGAATGATTTTCAACATCCCGATTTTTTCTAGAGGATTGATACAGATGGATTTTAAAAGTTCCAAGTAATGGGAGACAAAGTTTGAAATCGTTTCTTTTTTGAAAAGATCTGTGCAAAATTCCAATACTCCTTCAATTCCTTCATTTGTGACTTTGAGCTCCATTGTCATATCAAATTGTGAAGTAAAGTGCTCAAAAGATTCCTCGGTCACTTCAGCGCCCTCTATTTGAAATTTTAAATCAGGGAAGTTCTGTAAAACAAAAAGCACCTGAAAAACAGGATTTCTACTCAAGTCTCTTTCCTGACCCATAGTTTCCACAATTACTTCAAATGGGACCCGTTGGTGATCGATTACCTCCAGAGTAGATGATTTAACTTCTTTTAAAAGTTCATCAAAACCCATAGAAGCTTTGATTTGAGTACGTTGGGGCAATGTATTGACGAAAAATCCTATCAAATCTTCTGTTTCATTTCTTTCTCTTCCGGCTATGGGAGTTCCCACACATATGTCCTCCTGACCACTGTAACGGTGTAGGAGAATTTTATAAGCCGCAAGCAATGTCATAAAAAGTGTGGCTTTTTGACTTTTTCCTATTTCATTTAGTTGAGATACAAGATTGGAATCAATTGTAAAACGATGAATATCTCCATTGGTGCTAAGAACGGAAGGTCTAGTGTAATCAGTTGGAAGTTGAAGTGGCGGGATATTTTGAAGTTTGTTTTTCCAATAATCTAAGTTTGTTTGGAACGACTCATGCGATGTCAGATTTCTCTGCCACAATGCATAATCTGCGTACTGATATGGGAGCCCGGGCAAATGAGCGACTTCTCTTTTAGAAAAAGAGCTGTATAGTTTCCTAAGCTCGTTTTTTATGATATAAACGGACCATCCATCGGAGGCTATATGATGCATGGTAATGACTAAATTATATTTCTCTATTCCCGATTTGATTAGACAGGCCCTGATCATGTGGTCATTGTTCAGGTCAAAGGGGACTCTGATCAACTTAGTGATTTCCTTATCAATATCTTTATTGTTTATCTCTTTTTCATCAAGTTTAAATTGATTCTTATTCAAGATTTTTTGAAATCCAACGCCATCCTTTTCTGAGATAACAGTGCGCAGGATTTCATGCCTGTTGACTATTTCAACCAGGGCATTTCTAAGCGCCTGTTTGTATAATTCCCCCTCAATTCTGAAAATTAGCGGTATATGATATTGAGTACTCCCTGATAATTGATGGATAAACCAAAGACTTTGCTGATTATAAGAAAGTGGAATGATTTCAGGCCTTTTTGAATTATCAAGTGGAATCAGGTCACTTTTAATATTACCTTTTGATTCTAAGATTTCAGCCAACCACCGAAGGGTTGGGAAATTGAACATCTCCCGGATCGAAAGCTCGATTCCCATCTCACTTCTGATGGTAGCCATAACTTTCATCGCCAGTAAGGAGTGTCCTCCCAAAGCAAAAAAATCATCTTGGATACCAACTTTTTCCAATCCAAGTGTTTTTTGCCAGATAGCAGCCAGTTGTTTTTGAAGATCGGTTTTAGGAGCCTCATAATTTTCACTTTGGATATGTTCAATCTCAATCTCACAGAGGGCTTTCCTATCTACTTTCCCACTGAATGATAGGGGTAGATTTTCAAGTTCCATCCACTGGGACGGAATCATATAATCCGGTAGTTTTGATTTAAGGAATGCAATGACAGAATTCCGATCAAACGGTTCATTGCAGACCAAATAACCAACTAGTCTTTTACCTCCAGTAGTACTTTCTTTGGCAAGCACAACGGCTTGTTTTATCGATGGATGTGATTGCAAAACAGATTCTATCTCCCCAAGTTCGATTCGATAGCCCCTGATTTTGACCTGATCATCCAACCTGCCCAGATATTCTATATTTCCGTCAGATAACCATCTCGCCAAATCTCCTGAATGATACATTACAGCATCGTTTTCATCTGAAAATGGATCAGGGACAAATTTTTGCGCTGTCAGTTCAGGTCGATTTAGATAACCTCTTCCCACGCCCTTACCACCGATACATAGTTCGCCGGGTATTCCCAGCGGATTCAGACTGCCCCCCGGACCAAGGATATAGATTTTGGCATAATCAATTGGCTTTCCAATGGTGACCCTTTCCTGAACATCCATTTTTTTGAAAGTTGAATCTATGGTTGTTTCGGTAGGGCCATATAGATTCCATAGTTTACCCGTGCTGGCAAGCATGTTTTTGGTTTCTTCACCTAAGACTTCTCCGCCTGTTGTCATCCTGATTCCCTCAGGATTCTTCCAACCTGCATTGAGAAGCAATTGCCAGCCAGAGGGAGTTGCCTTCATGTGCGTGGGTTTATGTTTGGTAAGTGCTTTGGCAAGTTTGAAGCCGTCCATTGAAACCTCTTTGCTGACTAATATAACCTTAGCCCCAACTGTAAGTGGTACAAAAAGTTCCAGACAAAAGGCATCAAAAATATATGTGGTGATAGATAATTGTATTGATGAAGAATCAATCTCCACAATTTTGGATAAACTGTTCACAAAATTCAGGAGATTGCGATGTTCCACCATGGCACCTTTGGGTTTACCGGTCGATCCAGAGGTGTAAATGATATAAACAAGATTTTTGGGTGAAGGTGATGGAGAGACTTTTGATATGGGCATTTGATTGATAACTTCAAGATCCTTGTCCATTATCAAACGATTGATTTTGTCCCCGAAGTTTTTTGAAGTTTCAGTGGAGCATATCACAATATTAGCCCCTGTATCCTCAATCATATAATCAATTCTGTCAGCGGGAAAATAAGGGTCAATAGGTACATATGCACCCCCTGCTTTGATGATTCCAAAAATCGCAATGATCATTTCCAAGGACCGGTCCAAACAGATAGGTACCGGATCTTCACAATTAAGGCCGGTCTTTTTCAGGTAGTAGGCCAGTTGATTGGACTTGGAATCAAGCTGTTCGTAGGTAAGTTGATTTCCTTCAAATTCAAGGGCAATAGCATCAGGGTTATTTTTAACCTGATTTTCAAAAAGATGAAGAACTGTAAAACATTCATCAAAAGAAGTAAGGGTATCATTAAGCGACTCAAGGAGGAATGATTTTTCTTTTTGACTTAAAATGTTCAATTCGCTAATTTTTGAATTTGGAGAAATCCGGATGGAATCCAATAGTTGAAAAAAATGTTCAATCATCCGATTGATAAAATTCTCTCCAAATACATCACTTCGAAAAGTAATTGATCCATTAAGGTATTTATCTGATTCTTCAAATTCGAAAATCAGATTGGCATTAAAGTCTCTAAGTTCTTTTTCATTTGGTTTATTTTTTTGATCATTTCCGATATGTTCCTTTTTTATAATACACAAAACATTGAAAAAGAAGTCTTTGATTGGATCATTTTTCAGATCATTGATCAGCTCCTCAAAGCTTAAATTACTGTTTTCAAGTGCTTCAAAAACAGCTTCCTTTGTGTTTTGGATGATACTATCAAAAGTTAATCCGTTACCAATTTGAGTTCTAATCGGCAAAAGATTCAAATCTATTTTGAATCCATTTTGCTTTGCGAATTCACTTAAAAAGACTCCATCTAATGATAGGCCTATACAAAAGTCATTTTGACTGCAATAGCGGTAAAGCAGCACTTGGAGACTGCCGATAATAGTATAAAGAATTGATGATCCTTCAACGGAATTTTTTACATTTTCAATCAAGATGGAATCTTTTGGAAAAAAGACTTTATGCAATCCGCCATTCTTATCAAATGTCCCAAAACAATCTTTGGGTAATTTAAGGGGCTCAAGACCATGAAGCTTTGATTTCCAATATTCTAGGTTTTCTCCATTTTCTTTTAAGGAAAATTGATCATTTATGTTTTTAAAAATCGGCATAATTAAAAGATATCAAAGATATACGTAATAATTAAGCGCTGTGGTTTAACATTATTTCATTTACAATAAATTTTTCCTAAACAGGAAATTAAGTAAAAGATAGAAAAATATCAATTCTGGAAAGAGATCTTTTGATCAGAGAAATGCTGCATATCTGATCTTATCAGGATGAAAGCTGATTGCATAACTTCAAAAATCGAATTCTGTTTTTATTTTTTCCATATCAATTCCACAGGAATATTTGGATAGCAGTCTATTGAGAAGTTTGAAGTCATTTATTGGTTTTTCTCGTCAAGAACTATTTGGATCTTTTCGGCTATTTCTTTTAAGATCTCGGGTTTTTTGAGAATAATGTAATGGTGTCCGCCAATATTTATCACTTTGACTTTTTTAACAAATGAGGTCCATCCATAGAATTTTGGTTCCTCGATATAAGTTTCCCTGGTTTTTGCGCGGAATAAATACAAGGTGCCATGATAAGGGACTATCTTGTATTTATTTAGTAAATATGTATTATTTTTTGAAACTTTATTGAGGTAGGTTGTGGATGTATTCACAGATTGTGGATTGGGCTTCAATTTCAATATGGAAAATACCAAATCCATTTTTCGTTTAAGATACCTTTTTTTATTTTTTAAAAATCCCTCAGGTTCATTCAATAAAAAGTTTACCTGAGCTAGGATGATTTTTAACCGAAGTTTGATTTTTTCAAATTGTGAATGTCTTTCCCTGTAATCGAACGCAACTGTATCAAAGAGAATAAGTTTATTGACTTTTTTCCCCATCGATTGAAGCTGTTTGGCCATTTCATAAGCCACAATTCCACCAAAGCAATATCCTGATAAATTGTAAGGTCCATCCGGATTTTTTTCAACCATAAGTGAAATATAGTAAGCAGCCATATCTTCAAGAGATTTGTCAGGTGCCTCGATCCCATCCAAGATCTTTCAGCTGAAACCCATAAATAGGCTGATCATTGTCAATGTATTTTGCTAAACTATAATAGATAGATGCCGAGGATTCCCCTCCATGAACCATATATAATGGCGGTTTGCTTCCCGAGGTTTTTACATCTAATAATGAATTCAATCCTACCTGATTTTGCTTGATGTTCTCAATTGCATTTGCGAGTTCCGATATACTCGGGTATTTGAATATCAGGTTGATGGCTAGTTTTGATCCAATTTCTTTTTCCAAAGCTGACATTACTTTTACAGCTAGAAGAGAATGTCCCCCCAATGCAAAGAAATCATCGTGGATACCTACCCTGTCCAAAGCGAGGATTTTCTTCCAGAGTGCGGCAAGCTGTTTTTCCAGGTCAGATTTTGGTTCAGCAAATCCGGCTGTCACCATATCCTGGGTACTGACATCTGGAAGTGCCTTTCTGTCGATTTTTCCGCTGAAAGTGAGGGGGAGTTTTTCGAGCTTTAGCCAAAGTGCGGGAATCATGTATTCAGGCAGTTTTGACCTGAGGAATTCAGTGACGGATTCTTTGTCGAAAGCCCCGTTACAGACAATATATCCGACGAGCCTCTTGTCGCCCTGTCCGAAATCTCTGGTCATCACCACAGCTTGCTTCACAGTTGGGTGAAGAAGCAGTACTGATTCGATTTCTCCAAGTTCGATGCGGTATCCCCTGATTTTGACCTGGTCGTCCATCCTGCCCAAATACTCCAAATTTCCGTCCTCTCGCCATCTCCCCAAGTCTCCCGTTCTGTATAATCGCTCTGTCGACTTGTACGGGTTTTCTATGAACTTCTCCCGTGTGAGCTCTTCCCGGTTTAAATATCCCCTCGCCAGGCCAACTCCACCAATGCAAATTTCACCGATGCCACCGTAAGGAACGAGGTGGTGGCTGGGATTTAACACGTAAAGCGCTGTGTTGTCAATCGGTTTACCTATTGGAATGGTCACTTCCTCTGCTTTCTCACAGGTATAGTAACTCACATCTATACTCGCTTCTGTAGGACCATAGAGATTCATTAAACTAACATCCGGCAGCAATTCTTTGAAACGCTTTACCTGTCCCACCTGCAAGGCTTCCCCACTGGTATATACCTGCTTAAGACTGCTTAGCTTCACAATGCTTTCTACTGAGCTACTTAGATACTCTAAAAAGACTCCAAGCATACCGGGCACAAAATGCAATACAGTAACATGTGAGGCTTCTATTGTCGAAACAATCTTTTCGGGTTGTTTCTCTCCTCCCGGTTCCAACATACAAACGGAAGCCCCTTGCAAGGACCACCAGATAAGTTCCCATACCGATACATCGAAAGTAAAAGTGGTTTTTTGCAGGATACAATCTTCTTCTGATAAAGCATAAGACTTCTGCATCCAAGCCAATCTGTTGACCAAGCCTCGATGCTCCAGCATACAACCCTTTGGTTTACCCGTTGAACCTGAAGTGTAAATCACGTACATCAGGTTCCCGGGACTTATCTGGGTTGTAGGATTTGTGTTTGGATAGTTGCCTTCCTTTATTGCTTTCCTGAATCCTTCCAGTTCAACCTGATTAATGACTATTTTCAACTTTGCATCCTCTTTGATAAACTCCTTTCGCTGCTCAGGATACTTTGGATCTATCGGTACATAGGCACCTCCCGATTTGATAATCGCCAAAATGCCAATCACCATCCACTCACTGCGCTCCAACTCTATTCCTACCAAATCATCGGGTTGTATATTGTATCTTCCAATCAGATAATGTGCAAACCGGTTGGACCATTCATTCAGCTCTTTGTAGCTTAACTTCTTTTCCTTGGACATTAATGCTATTGCATCTGGGGATTTATTCACCTGCTCCTCAAACAAGTCCACGATTGTCTTGTCGTAGGGGTATTCAGCTTCCGTAGCATTTAAAGTTTCTAATAGATAGTTTTTTTCCTCACCGGGAATAATGTTTAAAAGATCAAGGTTTAAGGATGGATTTTCAAGGATTGATTTCAGGAGAAGGATAAAGTGGCTAACGAAACGTTCTATTGTTTCAGGTCTATACAGATCTGTATTGTATTCTGCAATCCCTTCTATGCCTGCTTCAACTTCCATAAGTTCAAAAGTCATGTCAAACTTTGAAGTGAAATGCACATAAGTTTCCTCTGATACCAAGGCATCATCAAGTTGCACCTCATTTTTAGGAACATTTTGTAAGACAAACAAAACCTGGAACACAGGATTTCTGCTCAAGTCTCTTTCTTGTCCAAGGCTTTCTACCACCATTTCAAATGGTATTTGTTGGAATTCGAAAGCATCGAGAGTAGTTACACGGATTTCTTTGAGAAGTTCTGTAAAAGTCATATTTCCACTTAGGCTTGACCTAATTGCCAATGTATTGACAAAAAATCCTATAAGATCATCCGTTTCTCCGCTTTCTCTGCCCGCCACGGGAGTGCCAATGCAGATATCCTCCTGACCGCTGTACCGATATAGAAGTGTTTTGAATGCGGCAAGCAATGTCATAAATAGGGTTGTCTGCTGGCTATGTCCCAATTTTCTCAATTGGGATACCGTAGAATTATCAATTGAAAAATGGTAACTATTCCCATGGTTACTTTGAACCGGAGGCCTGCCAAAATCGGTTGGTAACTGAAGCGGGGATACGTTTTTTAGTTTGGCTTTCCAATACTCGATTTTGGTCCGGGCAGCATCGCTTTTCAGGAAATTTCTTTGCCGGATAGCATAATCAATGTATTGAATAGGAAGAGGGGGCAATGAAACCTGTATTCCGTTGACAAGGGAATGATAGTATTCCCAAAGCTCTTTTCTGAGGATGTTGGAAGACCACCCATCTGAGGCAATGTGGTGCATGGTTAAGATCAGACAGTGGTCATCTGGGGCTAATGTGATGATACATGCCCTCAGCATGTGGTCTTTGGTCAGATCGAAAGGTATCCGGATCAACTTGGATATTTCATTTTTTAGAAGTTCCGGATCTTTTAATTCCATTCGTTCTAAATTCCAATAGTCAGTGCCCAGTAAATTCTGGTAATCGGTACCATCCTTATCCCTGATTATGGTGCGGAGTGCTTCATGGCGGTTGAGGATAGTTTTAAATGCCTCTTCGAGTGAAATTAGATCCAGCTTTCCCCTGACTTTGAGGATAAGCGGAATGTGGTATTGGATACTCCCTGATAGTTGATGGATAAACCAAAGACTCTGTTGATTATAGGAAAGGGGGATGTTTTCAGGTCTTTCAGAATTATCAAGAGGAATCGGTCCACTTTCTTCACTACTTTTGGAGGCTAAGATTTCAGACAACTGCCGAATGGTTGGGAAATTGAAAATTTCCCGTATCGAAAGTTCGACTCCCATCTCACTTCTTATTGTAGTTATGACTTTCATTGCCAGTAAGGAGTGTCCTCCCAAAACAAAGAAATCATCCTTGATACCAATCCTCTCCAAACCAAGTGTTTTTTGCCAGATCCTTGCGATTTGGTTTTCAAGTTCAGTTTTGGGAGATTCGTAATCTTCACTTTGGATATATTCAATTTTAATCTCCGCAAGAGCTTTTTTATCAACCTTCCCGCTGAATGATAATGGTAAATTTTCAAGTTCCATCCAAAGAGATGGAATCATATATTCCGGTATTTTGGATTTAAGAAACGCAATGACAGAATCTCTATCAAAGTGTTCATTGCAGACCACATAGCCAACTAGTCTTTTATCTCCAGTGGTACTTTCTTTGGCCAGCACTACCGCTTTTTTTATCGATGGATGGAGTTGCAAAACTGATTCGATCTCGCCCAGTTCGATCCGATAACCCCTGATTTTGACCTGATCGTCCAACCTTCCCAAATATTCTAAATTGCCGTCAGGCAACCATCTGGCCAAATCTCCTGTATGATACATCACTGAATCTTTGTCATCTGAAAAAGGGTCAGGGATAAATTTTTCCGCTGTCAGTTCAGTTCGATTGAGATAACCTCTTCCTACACCTTTTCCACTGATGCATAATTCTCCAGGGATTCCCAATGGGTTCAAACTTCCCCTCGGACTAAGGATATAGATTTTGGTATTGTCTATCGGTTTTCCAATGGTAACCTTTTCATGAACTTCCAGCTTTTTGAAAGCAGATGTAATGGTGGTTTCGGTAGGACCATAGAGATTCCATAGTTTACCTGTTTTGGCAAGCATGTTTTTGGTTTCTTCTCCGATGGCCTCACCACCAGTTGTCATCATGATACCTTCCGGATTGTTCCAACCCGCATTGAGCAGCAATTGCCAACCTGAGGCCGTAGCCTGCATGTGGGTCGGCATATGTTTGGCAAGTGCTTTGGCCAGTTTGAAGCCGTCCATGGAGACTTCTTTGCTGACCAAAATTACTTTGGCCCCAACTGCAAGTGGTACAAATAATTCAAGGCAAAAGGCATCAAAAATATAGGTGGTGACAGATAATTGTATCGATGAGGAATCGTACTCCAAAATTCTGGACAAACTGTTTACGAAGTTGACAAGGTTCCGGTGTTCCACCATGGCGCCTTTAGGTTTACCGGTTGAACCCGAGGTATAAATGATATAGACTAGATTTTCGGGGGAAGTAGAAGGGGAGACTTTTTCTGAAGGCATTTTACTGATGACTTCAAGATCCCGGTCAAATATCAAGCGATTGGTTTCATCTCCGAAGTTTTTTGAAGTTTCAGTGGAGCATATTACGATGTTTGCCCCTGTATCCTCAATCATATAATCAATTCTATCAGCAGGAAAAAAAGGATCAATGGGAACATAAGTACCGCCTGCTTTGATAATCCCAAAAATTGCAATGACCATTTCCAAGGAGCGCTCAAGGCAAATGGGCACCGGATCTTCAGAATTGATACCGGACTTCTTCAGGTAGTGGGCCAGTTGATTGGACTTGGAATCAAGCTGTCTGTAGGTAAGTTGATTTCCTTCAAATTCAAGCGCAATAGCGTCAGGGGTTTTATTCACCTGCTCCTCAAACAAGTCCAGGATTGTCTTATCGTGGAGGTATTCCGCTTCCGAAGCATTTAAAGTCTCTAACAAAAGGTTTTTTTCCTCTGTGGAAACAATGTTTAAAAGACCAAGATTGAGGGAAGGGTGGGAATGAATAGATTCAAGAAGTGTTGCATAATGGGAAACCATCCTCTTAACGGTTTCATAAGTAAAGAACTCCTTGTCAAAGGTGATACACCCTTCAATTTCTTTATCATTTTCTATAAATCCGAAAAGTAAAGTTGAATTGAAATTCTCAAGGGCGATTTTGGATGATCGGTTAAGACCAACTAGATCGGTATTCTTCTGATAGTCGAAGATGACGGGGAAAAGTAACCTCAATTCTTTTTCATTCTTTTTTCCTAATATGGAAATCAGTTGATCAACAGAGATTTGATTATAGGAATTGGCTTCCATTAAATCGACACCTAATTTCTTAACAAAATCACCAAAATTCATGGTGTCATCTATTTTGGTGACAATGGGCAGGACGTCCAAATCAACGTTTTTTACACCATTCTTGGTTGGAATGTCAGGTGCTGTTTCACTAAGGGTTTTGCCAATGCAAAAATCAATCTGATTGCTGTATCTGTAAAGTAAAACCTTCAATGCAGCAAATAGGGTTAAAGATGGTGCGGGCTTCGATTCGGAAAAGTGGGTAATAATATTATCAAGGAGACTCTTGTCTATCGGAAAATAGATGGTGTTACTTTCTGTTCCTTTATTCAAAGACTTTAAATGATCTTTTGGCAGTTGTAATTCTTCGATTCCTTCCAGCTTTTTATACCAATAACTATTGATTATCAAGGAGGCCTCCGTCGCTGATAGGGTGATTTGCGATTTAGTTAATGGCATGATCATTTTGTTTTTATCACTAAAAAATGTGTCAAAACATTATTCGAAACTGGTATTTGTTTGTTGGGAATTTAGGTATTTGGGATGAATTATTTTTCTAAAGATATAAATTTTTAAAAAATATATTGGTATTGTAAAATAATGTCTTTATAACTCGTTTATACCGAATTCCACAGGTTGTATCCCATTTGGTTATAAATGCTGACAATCTATTCATCCAAATAATAGATAATAGACTGCTCCCTAGGTTCTGTTTGTATCATTCCCAAACTTTTTTTGGAAAGGTATTTTAAGTTAAGAAAAAAGGTTCGTTCAGTATGCTTGTAATTTTTACCAAGCTTGTTTTGGACCAGTCCGATAGGTTTTTTTTCATCTTTTTCGATTTTTTTCAAAACGGTAACTGCTGCTTCTGCAACAAGTGTTAAGGTTTTTAGGTCAATGGAAACTTCACTTTCATTTCTTGTCAAGGCTGGGAATGCCTTCGCAAGAATATTTCCTCTGTCTACTCCTTTGTTGATATAATGTACGCAGGCACCGATGTTTTTGGAATCATTGTTCATCAAAGCCCAGAACAAAGTATTGTTTCCTCTATACTTTGGAGCAATTCCAAAATGCACATTGATTGATCCAAATCTTGGAATATTGAGTATTTCAGGTCTTAATATTGGTGCTCTACAAGTAAATATGATATCTGGAGCTATAGAATTCAATAATTCAATTCCAATTTCATTTTTTAGTTCATCCAATGTTAATTCTATTGTTTATTTATAAGTATTTTAGACAAAAATGGGACTAACGACTGTCGAAGTCAGGAGACTATATTTTAATCAATTGATGGTTTTATTTGGGTCTGTGAACCATGTTTCTCATCAAGTACAATTTGGATCTTTTCTGCCATTTCTTTAATGATCCCGGGTTTTTTAAATATGTTGTCATGGTGGCCGGATACATGTACATTATG
>NZ_JBGTCA010000067.1:0-11319 GCF_041749095.1 Aquiflexum sp.
AAATGTAGGTGCTACATGCGCAGATGTATTGGCTTACAGAGAGATTGCCGAAGAAATTGTACTGGTGGATATCAAAGAAGGTATAGCCGAGGGCAAAGCTTTGGATATCTGGCAAAAAGCCCCGATCAATCAATATGACAGCAGAACAATTGGAAGTACAAATGATTACAGTAAAACCGTCAATTCAGATGTAGTAGTCATTACTTCAGGTTTACCAAGAAAGCCAGGTATGACCCGTGACGACCTGATCGAGACCAATGCAGGTATTGTGAAGTCAGTTACCGAAAACGTAGTGAAACATTCACCAAATGCCATCATCATAGTGGTGTCAAACCCGCTCGATGTGATGACTTATCAGGCACATATCACTTCCAAGTTTTCCAGAACAAAGGTAATCGGTATGGCGGGAATCCTTGATACTGCTCGATACAGGGCATTTATTGCAGAAGAACTTAATGTTTCCTCCAAAGAAATCCAGGCAATACTGATGGGTGGTCATGGTGATACCATGGTTCCATTACCAAGATATACCACTGTCGCCGGTATTCCCGTAACCGAACTGATTGATGCTGACAAATTGGATGCAATCATTGAAAGAACGAAGTTTGGTGGCGGGGAATTGGTAAAGTTGATGGGTACTTCTGCCTGGTATGCACCCGGTGCAGCGGCTGCACAGATGGTGGAATCCATTTTGAAAAACCAAAGAAGGGTTTTCCCGGTTTGTATCAAGTTGGATGGCGAGTACGGTATTGATGATTGTTATCTTGGAGTTCCTGTGATTTTGGGTAAAAATGGAGTCGAAAAGGTAATCGAATTGAATCTCAATGATGATGAAAAATCGCTGTTGGAAGTCTCAAGAGGTCATGTCAAAGAGGTTATGAGTGTACTGGATAAAATCTCAAGCAAATAATCACATTTAAGATTATATTCAAAATCCCGGTTTTATATCGGGATTTTTTGTTTTTTTGTCTGTTTAGTTTCGATCCCGCCCAGCCTCTATACCACCTGAAAGTGAAAAAAATCATAAGTGCTCTTCTCATTTTGCTTTTATTCGGAATCGGGGGATTTTTTGCCTATAAGAATATTTTTCAGGAAAAAACCAGAAATGCTTTGGAGTTGGTTTCCGCAGATGCTGTCTTTGTGTTTGAAACCTATCAGGCAGTCATGGCTTGGAATCAAATAGTCACTCAACCGGTTTGGGGCAGGTTGTCAGGTATTCCGGCACTTCAGCATGCAGAGAATAGTCTATTATTTTTGGACAGTCTTGTGGGAAAGTCCGGAAATCTGGAAAAATACCTCAAGGGAAATCAGCTTTCAATTTCATTGCATCCTGTAGGTAAAGAAGAATTTGAATTTTTGTTCATTTTGTCTTCGCCACCAAAAGCAGATTTTGGATTGGTCAATCAAATGGAAAAAAATCTGGTAGATGCAGTCTCTATTTCCTCCAGAAATTATAGTAATGTCAATGTTAAGGAATATAGAAACAAAGAAAATGGGAAGGAATTGACCTATGCAAGGGTAGGAAATCTTCAGATTTTGAGTTTTACTTCATTCTTGGTGGAAGATGCTATCAGACATGCTCAAAATGATGCTTTGGGAGGATTCAAAGAAAAACATAAGGATTTGGTTGAAGCGTTGCCCATACCCCCAGGTCTCGGAGTTCTCAGACTCGGAAGTGATGGTTTGAGCAATTTTGTCAAAGTAATAAGCAAGGGTCCCAACCATTCAGGATTGGATGATTTTTTCAAAAATAAGGTTTCAGCCAATCTAGAACTGAAGTTTACTGAAAATCAGATTTTACTCGAGGGGCTGGCACTGCTTGGGGAGAAACCCAATATTGGATTCACAGCTAATCCACTCGCTGCGATTACATTCTTTAAGGACTTTATTTCCAATAGGACCGCAGCATATTTTCAATATCAGCTAGAGGATATTCATAAGATATCCAATTTAATGGAAACTGAGTTTACCTTTAAAAGTACGGTTATGGGAGACATCGACAATGTGCTCGTTAAAGAAGGATTTTTGGATGACCTGACCGGTCATATAGGCTTGTTGTATTTGGAGAAATTGAATCAGGAACCGCAGGATAAATTGCTTTTCCTCAGGTCTAAAGATCCTCAAAGGCAAATGGATTTGCTTAAGAAATTTACTTTTGGGTCTGATATCGAAAGTGAAGTGTCAAGATTTACAGATAGTTATCGGACTAAAGAAATTCTGATGATCACAACAGAAGAATTTCCTGCCCATATGTTCAATGGAAATTTTTCAGGCTTTGCCAATACCTATGTGACCTTCTTTGGGGATATTCTTGTGTTTGGCAACAGTATCAAAGCAATAAAAATATTCATCGATGATATCGGTAATGACAACGTATGGAGTAAGTCTTTGAAACATAAAAAAACCTTGGAAGATTTTTCATCTGGGTCCGCATATAATTTTGTCCTGGACATCCCCCGATTTTGGCCAAATATCCTTGACGCAAGCAATCCAAATTGGAAATCTTTTTTTCAAAAATATTCCCCGCAATTTCAAGCTATTGATAAAACCTATTTAAAACTGGCCAAATCTGAAAATCGACTTAACGTCAGATTGGAATTGACTTATAATCTTTCACAACCAAAACTAGACCAGCAAGTCATCTTGATGGAAAACTCCTCGGTCACTTTTGAGGATAAACTGATATATGGACCGCAAAGTATTCAGAACTTCAATGACAAAAGTCTTGAATTTGTAGTTCAGGACGAGCAAAATAGGATCCACCTGATTACAAATGAAGGGGAGTTTGTGTTTTCTTATGAACTCGATGACCCGGTTATTTCTGAAATATTCCAATTTGATTTTTATAAAAACAACAAACTCCAGCTGCTTTTTGCCACAAAGAATTTTATTTATGCCATTGATAGATTCGGGAATCTTCTTCCGGATTTCCCGATCCGGTTTTCTCAAGGCAGAATTTCCCATCTCAACTTACTGGACTATGACAATAACCGGGATTACAGGTTCTTCATCAGTACGATGGAAGGGGATTTATATTTGTCAGACCAATCAGGATTAGTTCTGGAAGGTTGGAACCCTAAAAAAATCAATGCCTCACTTTCGGTT
This sequence comes from Aquiflexum sp., assembly GCF_041749095.1. Lineage (GTDB taxonomy): Bacteria > Bacteroidota > Bacteroidia > Cytophagales > Cyclobacteriaceae > Aquiflexum. The sequence continues at coordinate 3,106 of NZ_JBGTCA010000067.1, forward strand.
AAACCAGCACATCATAGAATTGCAGGAATAGGTGACCGGATGTTGGCTTTGGCCAATACAGGAGAATTGTATCTGTTCAATAGGAGAGGGGATGAGGAATTGGGAAGTCCCATAAAGTTGGGAGAAAGCTTGGGAACTGATTATGTTTTGTTGGAAAGAGGAAGTGCTAAAGAAACCCGGTTGGTGACGATAACACAAACAGGTGAAATTATCATGGTAAATTTCTTAGGGGAAATTACCTATAGAAATCAGCTTATGAGACCTGATAGGGAAACTGAGTTTCATTTGATCAAGGATCAAAAAGACGACAGGTATGTCTATGCTGTTCATGAATACAACAAGGTTTCTCTTCTTGATTCGGAAAATAATATACTGTTCTCTAAGAATATTTTTTCCGATGACCTGCAATTTCAATATTTTTCCTTTGGGGCCGATAAAAATATTTTTGTAGTGCTGGACTTAAATCAGGAGTTTATTTATCTCTACGATCTCAAAGGAAATTTATTGACATCAAGGCCGATAGATGGTAGCCAAAAATTGGAAATCAAATATTCTCCTGCACAAAATGAATATATAATTTATGTGGTCAGCAACAATAAATTCTCTGAATACAGACTTCCTATATGATTTTTATGATTAATCAATTTTCTTTTAGATTTTCCCGATGGAAAGGATATTGTTAACTTTGCGACCAAATTGAACCAAAGACATGTATAAAAAAATTTATTTGATTCCTCTTATTTTTTCGTTGTTGATTTGTTCGGGTCAGGTTTCAGGGCAGATTGTCCTGGATGAAAATCAAATTCCTATCGATCCGGAAGATTTCCACAGTCTGAATACTCCATACACCGCTACACTCAGTTTTTTTTATAACCTCCGGGAAGACAATTATGATCCTAAAACCGCCGCTGAAGTCTTAAAGCTTTCTCCTGACAATAAAGCCGATGCTGAAAAACTGGCAATAAAACTGAAGCAGATTTTTGATGGGAACGGGGTTTATGTAAGGATTTCAGATGTTCCTAATGATCCGGATTATATTGACAGCCTTTATAGCAAACAGGCTAAGTTCTTCTTTGATACCAAAATCCTTCCTTTGGTCTATTTGGAAAAAACAGGTAACGAATGGAAATTCAGTGCGTTTACAGTGTCTCAGATTGAACAAATGCATAGGGAAACCTACCCCTATGGAACTGATCGACTACTTAATATCCTGCCTAAATTGGGTAATCAGGTTTATTTGGGCTTGCATTTTTGGCAATTGGCGGGTCTGTTTATTCTGATTTTATTGCTGTTCCTTTCCCATAAGGTCATCACAATTGTATTGGATAAGGGTTTTCTATATATCATGGCCAAAATGGGTTACGGCTATGTAGGAGAAAAATATTTACTGCCCGTCGCAAGGATTACTAGCATCTATTTGATTGTAGTACTATCTTCTCTTTTCATCCGACTATTGCAATTGCCTATAGAAGTGGTTGCTTTTGTTTTGAAATTACTCAATGCTTCCAAGCCACTGATCATTACCATAGTCTTTTACAAAATAGTGGATATCGTTGCCATGTATTTTGCCAAGCTTGCAGAAAAAACAGAATCTACCCTGGATGATCAGTTAGTGCCATTGCTGAGGAAGACCCTCAAAGCATTTGTGGTCATTGTGGGTACCTTATTTGTACTTAAGGAGGGATTGGAAGTAGATATTGTACCTTTCCTGACAGGCCTTTCTATTGGTGGTCTTGCCTTTGCTTTGGCTGCGCAGGATACCATCAAGAATTTTTTCGGCTCAATTATGATTTTCATAGACAAGCCCTTTCAGGTCGGTGATTGGATTACTTCGGGCGATGTAGACGGTACAGTGGAAGAGGTGGGTTTTCGGTCCACAAGAGTGAGGACATTTCGGAATTCAGTGATGTACATTCCCAATGGAAAGATTGCAGACTCTACTGTTGACAATCATGGGCTGAGGCATTTCAGGAGATTTTATACCACATTGACAATTACCTATGATACACCTCCCCAATTGATTGAGGTATTTGTAGAAGGCCTGAGAAAAATAGTGGACAATCACCCCAACACCAGAAAGAACGCATATAATATATATTTCAATAACCTGTCAGCCTACTCTCAGGATATCATGTTTTACATCTTTTTCGAAGTCCCCAATTGGCCCGAAGAATTGAGATGCAGGCATGAAATTTTGGTTTCAATAGTCCGTTTGGCCAATGGTTTAGGTGTCCGGTTTGCCTTTCCGACCCAGACTTTACACATGGAAAACTTCCCCGAAAAGGAATCTCTGGTTCCTACCTATAATGATACTGCTGTATATCAGGATAAACTTCAGGAGTTTCTCCAAAAAGAATTGACCAAAAAAGATGATTAAATAATCTTCTTCAAGATTGCTTAATTGATCAATCAGTCACTTGAATGCGGCCTTTCAGGACATGGCTCTTTCCCCGTTGATCCGGCATGCTGATCAGGATTTCATAGTCGCCTGTAATCTCAGAGGTGAAGACACCGAAAGTCCCTGTATGGACTATTCCTGAATTCCAATAAAGTGAGCTTCTGAAATCCGGGTAATTGCTTTCCTTCCAATTGTCATTGAAATGAGGTGTTTCTAATTTCATAGGTCTTTGGATATTAGGATAACTAAGGTAAAGGGCATTCTCGGGGAGTTCGAATCCTCCAAAGTCATTGTCAAAGGAAGTAAAGCTCAACACTCCGGCGAATTGGTCTTTGTTGAACAGAAATTCCCGGGTAAGAATATCCAATTTCTTGATTTTTTCAGGATTGAATGTGGCCAATTCGTCCGCATCAAAGATAGGCATGGCATCTATCAGGATAAGCGGGTTTTCCCGGAAGATATTGTCCAAGGGTTTGTTCATCACTTTAAAAAGTGTTTTTTTGGACTGCTTTCTGACCATGACTTCCGGTACATATTCCTTCAAGGTGGTGGCAATATCCTCAAACCTGTTATAATCATCAAGTAAATAGGTTATATCGGCCAACATGCCCGTCACTATAGGTTCAAATCCTTCATTTTTTTCTGGGTAAAAAAAGGTGTCAATCTGGGAAGATATAATAAGGTTCATCAAAAACGGTCTGTCCTTTTCTTCGATTGTCAGGGATGGAAATCTAAAATCATCCATAAATTCAAAAGGGTAAAAGGGGGATTGTGTTGAAATATTGAGTTGTTTTTCAGTATTGGATGACTGTGCAATCAGGAAATTATAATCTTTCAATGCGCCCAATTCAAAAAACAATTCTCCTTTTAGGTTGGGTTTTGCAGACACGAGTACGGACTGACTGCCATGGGCGGAAACAAAGAAAGTTTCTGTGGTGTCTATTACAGCATGGAGATTTTTGGTATATATGATATGACCAAATGGTTCCGGGATATAGGTTTCTCTGGAGGATGGTTTTTTATAAATACTGCCGTCAATAAAGCCATGGTAAGAATCCGGGAGATAGGGGTTGGATAGGGAAATAGAGATTGAAACCGTCCCTGAATTTTCTGAGGAAGGCAAGGGTATTTTCAGCTCAGACCTTTTTTTTGCAGTTAGAGTGGCTGAGTTATTCAGTAGCTGTGGTTTTTGGAAAATATAGGTATCCGTTTTTTTGATTTCCTGTTGAGGTTGAGGAGGTCTATTTGGATTGATGATGGTGACGAACTGGTTAAAAACCCCCGAGTTGCCATGAAAAGGACTGATGCGGGTATAAAATCTCAAAAGATAGTGATCGGATTGAAGTTGCTCCGGGATATCCAGGTATCCTTCGGCATGGCCGTTTTCCAAATAAATCATGGTCTGAAATACCGGTTGGCCATTTCTGTCCACCAATTCCAGATAGGCTATTTTTGAATAGACTTTTTTTCCGGAACCAATAGCACTAACGGCAAACCATACTCTTTCTCCTGCTACAGCGATGTTTTTGGAGACATGTGCGAAGATGTTTTCAGAGACCGGGTCTTGGCCATTGGAAGGTATGGGTAAAATGATCCATGCAAGGGGTATTAAAATGATGGATAATATTCTTCGTGTCAATTTCATATTTAATCCTCCCAGAAATCAGGCCTTACATTGGAACCTCTCAGTGTGCAGTCCGCACATCTCCTCGGTGCACCCTGATAACCCAATATGGTCAACACTTCCACTACCTCCACGACAGGTACAAAATTCGGTCCCCCAAACTCTAATTCATAAAACTGTGGAGGGATGGTGTCATTGTTGATAGCACAACCGGTATAATCAGGAATAAATACCTGCCAGGGAGTGAGCTCCTGTACGTTGATGTACAGTCTTTTTTTACCCGACTTCCCCATGCTGACAAATCCGATGGGATCCGGATGCGAGGTGTTTACAGCGTGTATGTTACCTCTGATAAGGGAGGGGAGGGGGCTGAATATTCCTCCGATATCCTCCGTGTTTTTTCTCATGATTTCCCAAAATTCAAAGGCCTCTCTGCTGATGGCCATTTGCCTGATATTGAGACTGTATCGCTGCATCAGTTTTTCAGAAAGGTTGGGGATAAACACAACCTCTTTTTGATTGATAATATTATTGGTGAACCTACCGGAGTTTTCGAGTACAATCCTGTTGACTTTGTTTTCACTCCAGCACCGCCCTACCTGATCTTCCGGTTTTCTAAATTCAATATCTTTGGTATCAGGGTTGTAAAAATAGGGTGAAGGAAACGGAGGCCTGAACATCCAGGTTTCCTCATAGCCCCATAAAAAATGAACCGCTTCCTGATTGCCCTGGGTGCTTACATATATCTGGACTCCGTCCTCATTTCGGTTAAAGCCCATATCGCTGATCTCAGGGCTTTCAATTGGAATGAGCGGATCCGATAAGTATTCATGGTTATTGTTGAGCAATATTTGAAGACGGTAGGTTTTATCATGGTCAAAATTCCCGGTGAGGGAATACATACCGGGCTCAATTTCTATAAAGTCCCATCTCTCTCCGCTTTCCGCATTTAGGCTTATCATTGCCCCTGATTCCACTCTAAATTCCTCTTCACCCCTGATCGGCCCTGTTCTGCTCAATTTCAAAATAGATTCTTCTGAACCAGTTTCAATAAATCCTTCCACCACCAAAAGGTTAAAGTCACTGAATCTTATTTCCGGTTCAAAAGGATCCCTGCATCCTGACAACAAACTGAGGATAACCGGTAAGCACCAAAAGAAATAATATGATTTTTTAACCATCAGATCCTGAAATTATAAGTGATAAATGGAATAGGCTGGGCAAATATCGACAACTGATAGCCCTGCAGTACTCCGTTGACAGGAGTAAAATATACAGAATAGGGATTGCGGCGCCCAAGTAAATTGTACACCCCTACGGACCAGGAAGAATGGGCGAGTTTCCTTATTTTGTGATTGCCTTCTATGTTGAAAGATATGTCCATCCTGAAGTAATCAGGTATTCTGTAAGCATTCCGGTCTGAAAAATAAACCCTTTCGGATCCGCCATATTCAAATTTGGCAACAGGGAGGGTAATGGGCCTACCTGTACTGTAATTGGCATTGATGGAAGTGCTGAACCGCTTGCTCAGTTCATAATTCCCTACAAAAACGGCATTGTGCGGCTGGTCAAAATTATTGGGATACCAATTGCCGTCATTTATTTTTTCAGCAGTTTCTTCTGCTGCTGTTCTCAGCATTGATCTGGAGTAGGTGTAACTTACCCATCCGTTCAACCTTCCGGTGTTTTTGCGCAGCAAAATTTCAGCTCCATAAGCCCTGCCATCGGTTCGAAGGATATCCTGTTCGATGGCATTGTTCAGGATAAGTGTTGCCCCGGAGCGGAAATCTACCAGGTTACGCATGTTGCGGTGATAGGTTTCTATGGAAAATTCATAGCGGTTGATCTGAAGATTACGGTAATAGCCTACCGAAAGCTGATCGCCCCATTGAGGCCTGATGTTGGGGTCACTGAGTTTCCAGGTATCTGTGGGAGCTATGGCTGCATTGTTGGTCAACAAATGTATAAATTGGCGGTTGGTATTGTATCCGGCTTTGATGGAGGAGATGTTATTGAGGATATACCTTCCTGAAGCCCTGAATTCCGGGCCATGGTACATTTGGATGGTTTCACCCCTCCCGAAAGTTTTTTCCTCTACAAGTGTAGTGGAAGAAATGGGTTGGCCTGCTTCATATATTCTTTGGGTATTAGGCCCCATAAACTGGTAAAGCACATAACGTGCCCCATAATTGACCGAAAGCTGGTCGTTGATTTCAAAATCGTCTCCCAGATGAAATGCTGTTTCCAAGGCAGTTTCAGGATTGACTTCATTGGCATCTACAGTTGATTCTGAACCAAAAGGTGAGATATATCCCGGGTTCAACTTGTACCTGATACTGTTTGCCCCAAAATTCAACTTGTGACGGTCATCATATTCATAGGTAAAATTTGCCTTTACATAATCCTGTCTGATATCAAAACCCAAATCATAGGAATTAGGGGGATTGTCCCTGCCTTCAATGCCAAAATTGTACATGTCCCTTCCGGCAACCACTTCCATTTCCATTTTTTCATTGAAATAATGGACCCACGATAAATTTGCGCTTTGATTCTGATATTGAAACAGCGTGTCACGGTCAAACCTGAAGCTGTCGCTGCTCAAATAGGAGTTGAACCGAATGGTATTTTTTGGGTTGATCTTATGTGCAACATTAAAGTTGAAATCATAGAAAGAGGCTCTTGCATTTTTAAGATCAGTGTTTTCTTCCAAAAGATTCAAAAGCCAGTCCGAATAGGTAGACCTACCTCCCACAATGAAAGTGGTGTTTTCCCCTATGGGGCCTTCTACGGTCAGTCTTCCTGTCAGTAGTCCAATTCCTCCTTTGACTCTGATTTTTTCGGAATCACCATATTTGGCATTGACATCCAAAACCGATGAAAGCCTGCCGCCATATTTGGTAGGAATACCTGCCTTGTACAAATCCACGGATTCCACCACATCAGGGTTGAAGGCTGAAAATAGCCCAAACAAGTGGGATGGATTGTAAATGGTGGCATGATTGAACAGGATCAGGTTCTGATCTGCTGCACCTCCCCGTACATTGAACCCTACACTTGCCTCTCCAACTGTCTGCACACCGGGCAGTGTCAGGATACTCCGGATGACATCCACCTCCCCCAAAACCGCAGGAAGCCTTTTCATAGTCTCAATGTTCAGTTTTTGGACTCCCATTTCAGGCCGTGCTATGTTGGCCATTTTTTCTGAACTGACTACCACCTCTGACAAGCTGATAATATTCTCTTCAATGGCAATATCCAAAATACCGTCACCCTGAATGCTGATTTGTCTCTGTTCTACAAAGCCTCCTAAATTCTGAATAAAAAGAGAGTGACGCCCTAACGGCAGACGGATGGTGTACTCTCCCTGTTCATTGGTAAAAACCCTTGTGAAATTCACCTTTTCAAAAACTATGGCCCCAAATACCGGATTCCCGGTCTCCAATCCGGTTATTTTTCCTTTCAATATGGCTTCTGTATCGGAAGATCCTGATCCAATGATATATAATTTATTTCTGGAATAAACCCTTTCGACATCAGATTGTCTCTGAGTACCCACGGAACTTTGATCAGGTGTTTCGGTGCTGAAAAACATTTCCGGCAAATTCAGATTCATCTTGGTCCCTTTGGTGATAAAAACCCTCATTTGCTCATCAATCACATATTTCAGATCAGTTTTTTCAAGAATAGCATCAAGTACCTGCCTGATTGAGTTATCCTTGGCACTGAGGTTTACCTGAAGCCCTCCGATCGATTCATCGGAAAAGTAAAACCTGAAAGGATAAGATGATTCGATCTGCTGAACAAATCTTTTAAAAGGGATGCCGGCAAAAAGTCCATTTATTTTTTCACCTTCACCGGTACCTGCCACCTGACCTTTAGTAGGAGAAAGCGAAAAGCAAAATAGAATGAATACAATTATCCAGATTTTTTTCATTCGCCTTGATTGTTATAATATTCGGTCAACAAAGACATAAACATTCTCCGGTGTGGCTTGAAAAAAATATTTTGTCTCCTCATTTCTTTCATAAAGGGCCTTCTTTCCAATTCCAGAAATTCAAATACTTTTTTCTTATTTCTGACAAGAAGTAAGCTATTACCTTTTTTCAGCAAATAATCAGTCCCTTCATTGAAATAACCACTGTATTTCCCAACTTCTTTTTTCGGGTTGACGAATTTATAATGCTTACATAGC
>NZ_JBGTCA010000068.1:0-12357 GCF_041749095.1 Aquiflexum sp.
CAGATAAAAAATCCTTGACCCAAGCCCCTGCACTGATGATGGCCCTTCCTGCCTCAAATTGTCCTTGATTGGTGTTGATTTTGACTCCCCCACCTTCCAACGGTCTGATTCCAAGTACCTTGGTGTGGGTTTTGATCACTGCTTGGTTTTTCTCTGCTAATTGGAGTTGTGTGGTAATTGCCAGTTCGGGTTTAAGAAATCCGGCGCTCGGTTCATAATAGGCCATTCCCGATTCCTCCAAATTGAATTCTGAGAACCGTTTCTTTAATTCATGACTATCAAAAACCTCAAAGGGAATGTCTCCTTCTTTTGCAAACTGAGCCGTTCTTTTGAAAAATCCTTCAGACCCGTGCTTTGACCAACTTTTTCCACCTGAATCAAAAAGTAGCCCTCCGGTAGTTGTCATAATTTTTTGCCCGGTCAAGGCTTCAATTTCATCCCAAATTTCATGAGAGCGCTTTACAATGGGGACAAAATCCATTCCTTCACCCACTGCCAACCTTGTAATCCGTGTTTCACCGTGGGAAGATCCCATGGTATGTGGAGGAGAAAACTGGTCAATTCCCAGAACCCTCTTTTCAGTTTTACTTAACTGCCAAAGCGTGGAAGATCCCAAAGCACCTAGTCCGATAACCGCTACATCGAAAGAATTATTGTTCATTCTTTTCTATTATCTTATCGATTTCATCCTATTTTTTCATGAAACTTATTCCAACATCGGTCATCGGTCATCCAACATCGGTCAACCTCTAACTTCTCGTCTCTCGGTTCTCGCATCTCGCCTCTATTTATCAAACAACGGAGGCCTCTTTTTCTGCCAATCGATATAATCCTGATATGCCCTTCCCAACATGATGAGTTTTTCCTCGTCAAAAAGATTTGCCAGGAAGGTGATAGAAGTCGGGCTTCCATTCTCTGTAAATCCATTTGGAAGGCACAAAGCCGGATGCCCGGTAAGGTTGGTGATAAGCAACTGATTTCCTCCGAAAGATGGACTTATGATCACATCAAAATTCAAAAAAAGTGAATGTATTTCTTCTATAAGGATTGACCTGTGCCTATTGGCCTGAATATACTCTACCGCTGGGATAAACCTCGCAGATCTAAAGATATTGGGCCATGCATTCTTATGCTGCGCAACCAAAAGATCATCACTATTTGATCTGGTCAAATCATCAAAAGCCGCAGCAGCTTCAGCGACCAAAATAAACCGAATGTTGCCAGGCGACATTGAGGTTTTTAATTCCAAAGGATTCAAAGTAAGACCTAGATTTTTCAGGTCGTCCAAGACCTTTCGGTCATTTTCCATTCCATCCCCATCAAACAAATCGGGGAAGTATCCTATTTTCAGGTCTTTTAACTGTTTGGATGCATCATAATTAAAAGCAGCAGCAATGGTACTTTTGTCATTCACATCCAAGCCATTGATCACCGAAAGCACAATTCCATTGTCCAGGGCAGATCTGGAAATCGGGCCTATTTTATCCATGCTCCAACTCAAAGCCATAGCACCATGGCGGCTGACTCTTCCAAAAGTTGGCCTCAATCCTGTCACTCCATTTCTGGTGGAAGGGGAGACGATGCTTCCCAATGTTTCTGTTCCAATGGCAAATGGTACCAAACCGGCACTGACCGCCGAGGCTGAACCGGCCGAAGATCCACTGGAACCTTGTTTCAAATTCCAAGGATTTTTGGTCACTCCACCGTACCAAACATCCCCCATGGCCAAGGCCCCAAGCGTAAATTTTCCCACCAAAACGGCTCCGGCACCTTGCAGTTTTTCTACTATTGTTGCTGTTTCATTGATGACCTGATCTTTGTATGGCATGGCACCCCAAGTTGTCTTCGTGCCTTTTACGGCCAACAAATCTTTGATGCCATAAGGTATTCCGTGCAATGGTCCTCTATATTTTCCCTGAGCAATTTCTACATCCATGGCTTTTGCGGTAGCTATAGCTTCATCTTCCAGAAGGGTTATCAAACATTGCAGGGTATCTGAGTAATTCCTAATCCTGTCAAGATAGATTCTAGTCAACTTTTCAGAACTGATTTTTTTGTTTTTGATCAAAACCGAAAGATCAGAAACGGGAAGAAAGGCAATGTCAACATCCTTGGTTGGTAATTCAACCTGTTTGGGTAGGCCCCAAACATACTGTGTTTGAACCTGATTAGGTACAAAGCCATGGGGTAGCGGATTAAAGTAAAGGGCAGGTGCGGTGGCATTATCAAGTTTTTGCTCCCTCATCTGCTCAAAACTGTTTCGTTGGTTGGTCAGGTTTTGGATCATGCTGTCTTTTTCAGCAGGACTGAATTCCAATCCGAACAGGGTTTCTGCTCCGGAGATCATCGCAGGACTTATTTCCCCCGCTTTTTTCCCTGCTATAAAACCTATAAATAAGAGGCCGCAACCAAGGACAAATAATCCAAGCTTTGACTTGTTTTTAGATGGCATCATGTAGTTTTGTGTTAGGATTGAAAACCAATCTGAAATGGATAAGTTAATTTTCCTGAATATAAAGAAATAACATGATGGACAAAAACAGCATTATGCCAAGTTTCCCCATGCCAATGCGTGGCCTTCTTTTGCTTACAGGAATGTACACCTTTGCCTGGTCTGCTTTTTTTAGGTATTTCGGGGGAGACTTATTGAGGTGGCTTTCCATGAATCCTACCGAAATCCCCGAAATCAGTGGAAGGGTTTTCGGTACGATAGGTATGCTGTTTGGTTTTTTGATTTTTCTAAGTGCCTTTTATCCTATCAGTTTGCATTATCTAATTATTATAGGAATCGCAGGAAAACTGTTATTGGCAGCTTGGTTCATCTTTTCCTTTATTCCGGAATTGGGTTGGAATAAACGTTCTATTTTTCACTTGTTGTTCAATGAATTGCTTTGGTTGTTCCTGTTATCAATAATAGTGATAAGGGCTATCAAAGTGAAAAAATATTTAAAGAGAAACCCTGAAGTTTGATAGTACCTGTTTCAATTACTCATTCATCGCTTTTCCCTTACCAGCCTAAAGCCCACATCATATCCATTTCCCGGACCGGCACCATGAAATAAATAGGTTGCATTCGTAACATCTGAGGTGATGCTTCCTCCTTTCAATACATGTACTTCCCCTTTAGAAGGAGGAATCGGGTCAGCGAATACATCATTATTGTAATAGTCTTCTACCCATTCCCATACATTACCCAGCATATCATACAATCCCCAAGGATTCGGTTTTTTTGAACCAACGGGCTTTGTAGTCCCTTTATCGGTTTGTTGAATCCAGGCCTGGTTCCGGGTTTCTGACCAAGAAAGTAAATTTTTATTTCCAGCCCTTGCAGCATATTCCCATTCGAATTCTGTTGGCAAGCGATAATGGTAAGTATTATCCATGGCATTCAGTTTTGCCAAAAAATCCTGGACCATCTCCCAAGTGACATTTTCAACCGGGTGTAAATCTGCTTTAGCACCTACTTTTTCCTCATTAAAAATGGATGGATTGCTACCCATTATTTCCATCCATTGTCCCTGTGTCACTTCAAATATTCCTATAAAATACGGCTGATCTATATTTACCCAAAAACCTGGTCTGGAATCCTTTTCTGCCATTTCTTCGCAAAGTTTGAAATCCTCTTCTGTCCATTTGATTTCATCCGGAACATCTCTGGTATCAGGATAGCTTGGGCATTCAATTTCAATTTTCCCAACAAGCATTTTGCCTGGTTCTACCTTTATAAATTCCATATCTAAGCTATTCGATTCTTTAATCTGCTGGGCAAAAAGTGACCATGAAGCTACCAATATCATAAGCAATAATAGAATTAAGTTTTTCATTTTAAAATTCAGGTTTAAGTTCCTTGATCATAATATTCTTAAATTGATGGGAAGCATCAGGCCGCCAAGAGAAATCACAACAACTTCCACCCGGGACAGGTTGCAATGTGGCACTCCAATGTAACTGAAAAGCAATCATCCCCTCAGTTGCATCTCCAATCAAATCATTCCTCATCCCCTCTGCATCCCACATATGATTTCCATTTATCCACAAAGAAACTTTTGGTATTTCCCCGGTTATCCGGATCCGGAAGCTATTCCAATCTCCAATTTTCCAAACCTCTTCTATTTGATCAATTCTGGCATTGACAGTGGTTCTTAACATTTCTCCAAAAAGATTACCAGTTCCCTTTTCCCCATCTCCGGCCAATTCCAATTGATAGGCTGAACCACTTTCACTTGACCTGAGAAAAATACCGCCATTGGTACTTGGGCAGCCTTTAAATTCTAGGGTCAATTCAAAATCCTGATATTTTTTGTCTGTTAGGATGATTCCACCCTGTCCATAAGGATATTGTTTCATGACAATTGCCCCATTTTCCACATAAAAATTTCCTATCGTTCCATGATGGTTGGTTTTGCTGATGTGCCAGCCGTTCAGATCATTTCCATTGAAAATGGAAACAAATTCCGTTTGTGTATAACCCTCTTGTGCACAATTTAGGTGGCTTATCAAAACAAGAAATAATCCTACCACTCTTCTCCCAAAAAATGAGAAGGAGTAATGGTCGTTTCTTTTAAATGATCGAAGTGAACTCGCCATCAGTATTTCTATTTTATAAACTCGATTCCTGTCATCATAATCAAGGCATTACTTTCATTTGCCTGCAAATTCTTTACCACGATATATAAATCAACTATCCCATTTGATTTAGAAACGTCAAAGATTGCCGGGGAACCCATGGATTCTCCGAAGAAGGGACCTTTATCTCCTATTGGAGCAGATGGAATGATATAGGGCTCTCCAATTACTTGTCCATCAGGACTGCCCGATCTGAGCTCGATGGTTGCGCCAACAAAATGGGACCAATGCCAAAAGCGATTAGGTGCACCGATTTTTACCAGATTGATTCCCTTGAGGTCTATCCCTCTAAATCCGATATGTCCACCTTTTCCTGTGAAAATAAAACCCGGATCATTGGTGGAAGGGGTATATGAAATGCCTTCATCTGAGAAGAAATCTGCATCCTCGGGAGCTAAAACAGGATATCTTAGCAAAAAATAATCCTTGCCCATCAGGTCCAGACCATCCTTCTCAGGTGAACCTTTGTCAGTATAACTTGCCATAAAAACATAAGAACCCATTTCCAAAGGAGTTCGGAAGTAGGTGTCCAATCTACTGCCTCTTCCCCTTTTGTTAAAGGCTATTGTCTGGTAATGGCCTATGGTTCCTAGGTTGTTGCTTGTCCCATCTTCAGAATTTATTTTTAGAATATAATCAACTATTTGAGAGATTTCAGGAGGACTCAACATGGGTTGGGGAGGCATAGACATATCGCCCCATTTCCCGGAACCACCCTCAGCAATACTTTTAGAAAGTAGTTCAAAGGCTTTCGGATCTTCCTTATACCTTTTGGTGATATCCTGAAATGACGGACCAACCAATTTTCTTTCCTCTAGGTGGCAGGAAAGGCAATTGCTCTTTTGCACCAATGCTTTGGCATTGAGGTGTCTTAACTTGGTATCCGTATTCAGTTTCCCCTCTTTGTTCAGCAAATCCAATTGGGGATATCCCATACCGGAAGGAATATATTGAGCATTGACAACCACATCTTCTTTTCTGATGTTTCCATCACTCAAATTCCCATCTTCCCTATCTTCAACAGAAACTTCATATTTTATCACTGCATCCGGGAAGTAAAAACTTTGGTTCCCTTCTAAAATTTTGAATTTAACCTGAGGCTGAGTGTTTCCGGCTATGATTTGAAGGGAATCCTTGGAAGACAATCTACCGGGATCGGATACCTCAAGTTGTACCAAATATTTTCCGGCTTCTTTTAGATGTAAAGTAGGATTGGTTACTGTGAAGGTTTCTTTATAGGTTCCATCAATTTCAACAATAGTCCATTTATAAGTCAATGGGTCTCCGTCCAAATCCATACTACCTTCTGAAGAAAGCCATAACTCCAAAGGCACCTTACCATCCAATGCAGAAGAATTTGCTCTTGCAATAGGTGCTCTATTACCTGCATTATATTCTATTCTGGAGATTTTCCCCTGTCCACCTATTCCATATTCTACCATATACAAATCTCCATTTGGACTAAAATCCATATCCAAAGGCTGGCTGTGGGTCAACTGTCCTGCTGGAAGAAATCTTTCTAGCGAGAGTACCTTAGAGCGCTTTTCATCCATTTTCACCACCATAATCCAATTGCGGACATAATCAGTGATAAACCATTTTCCCTCGAAATAGTCCGGAAAAACCCTTTCGGCATTTTCCTTAAAACCTTTCTTTCTAAAAATCGGGCCTCCTACTGCCGAGCGGGCGGCGCTGCCCAATATGGGCCACTCCTCCGAAACTTGATAAGGATATGCGATGAGTGCTTCCCGTGCAGGTGGGAGAATCTTAAGTCCTGTATTGTTGGGAGAATCATTGTAGCTGGAGTCGGGTTTATAGGGTTCGCCATATTCACGGGTAGAATAATCATAACTATTGTAAGCCCTGTTGTAACCAATAAAATATGGCCAACCAAAATTGCCCGCAGTTTTGGCGACATTGAATTCATCATAACCCATAGGACCAAATTCTCCAGAGTCCACTCCTGCATCCGGTCCAACTTCTCCCCAGTGGAGGTATTGAGTTTTAGAGTCAATGGACAATCTCCATGGATTTCTGTTGCCCATAACATAAATTTCAGGCAAAGTATTGGGGGTACCTTCTCCAAACAAGTTTCCTTCAGGGATGCTGTAAGTTCCGTCCGCATGAGGTCTTATCCTAATGATTGTACCCCTCAAATCATTGGTATTTCCGGCCGTTCTTGCTTCATCTTCTCCTCTTCCACCCTCATTTTTAAAAGGAAGCGGTGAATATTGGGTGGGATGTGAATCTGCACCTATACTGAGATATAAGCTCCCTTCTTCATCCCAAGTCATCCCTCCTCCAAAATGCTGTCCGTCCGGCTGTTCCCATGGAACAGATAGGATGATTTTTTCATTGGCGATGTCCAGCTTGTTATCTTTATTCAATTCAAATCGGGCTAAGCGTAAGGCGTTACCTTGGTCTGCTGCCGCCGAATAAAAAAGAAATATTTGGCGGCTACTTTCAAAATCCCTATCCAACAAAATCCCTATCAAACCCGGTGCGGTTTCTTTAGTCAGGTCCAATGTACCCAGCATTTCAACCTCTCCGGTTTTTTCATTGAATCGCTTGACGTTTCCAATCCGCTCAATCCAATACACATACCCATCCCGGTCAAATTCTAATTGAAGGGGTTCTTCCAAACCTTCAATAAGTACTTTTTGGGTAAACCTGCTGTCATCAGGCTGTATGGATTCCTTTTTGGTGGGGGTTTCTTTACATGCTGTTCCCAATCCCAAAAAAAGTAAGGCAATCACCTCCACCTTGAAGTTTGAACAAAATTGAAACGCTGATATTTTCGGGAAGAAAATCATGGATGGTTTTTTTGGGAATTTCCAATGGTATTTAAAGATGGAAATTGTCTTCTTAAAAGAGAAGGGATTATTGATAGTTGGCAATTTTCAGGATTCTGACACAAATAAAAAAATTAAGGAGTATTGTCTTTTTCTAGGAAAAAACAATACTCCTTATCTTAAAAACCCATTGAGAAAAAACGAAAATCCTTTCAGGTCTCGGGCTTTAGAAAACTTACAATAGAATAAAGATGATAATCAAATCACCGATAGGAATATAAAAACCACCTCCCCCTCCGGCTTTTGCCTCTTTTTTTGATTTTTATTTTAAACTACCTGTCATATCTTCAGGTTTCACCCATTCATCAAATTGTTCATTGGTCAGTAAGTTCAAAGCTAATGCAGCCTCTCTGAGGCTAGTGCCCTCTTTATGGGCCTTTTTGGCTATAGCGGCGGCATTTTCATATCCGATATGGGTATTCAAGGCTGTTACCAACATTAGAGAGTTTTCCAAGTGTCTCTTGATAAAAGGTCTGTTAGGTTCGATTCCCACAGCACAATTGTCATTGAAAGAAACACAGGCATCTCCGATTAACCTCGCTGATTGGAGGAAATTGGCTACCATCATCGGTTTGAAGACATTCAGCTCGAAATGGCCGTTTGATCCACCAATAGAAATCGCGACATCGTTGCCCATTATTTGCGCAGCTACCATGGTGATGGCTTCTACTTGGGTGGGGTTTACTTTTCCCGGCATGATTGAAGAACCGGGTTCGTTTTCAGGAATCAATATTTCTCCGATACCTGACCTAGGTCCTGATGACAGCATCCGTATGTCATTTGCGATTTTCATTAGGCTTACGGCCAATTGTTTCAAGGCACCATGGGTTTCTACAATAGCATCATGCGCAGCCAAAGCTTCAAACTTATTGGGTGCCGTCACCATAGGCTGGCCAGAGAATTCTGCAATTTTTTTTGCCACTAACTCTGAATAACCTTTGGGTGTATTTAGACCGGTACCCACAGCAGTACCTCCCAAAGCCAGTTCAGAAAGATGGGACAAAGTATTTTTCAGAGCCCTCAATCCATGGTCAAGTTGTGAAACATACCCTGAAAACTCCTGTCCCAAGGTCAACGGTGTCGCATCCATGAAGTGCGTCCTTCCGATCTTGACTACATCCATATAGGATTCGGATTTTTCTTTCAAGGTATCCCTTAATTTCTCTACGCCTGGAATAGTTGCCTCCATTACCATTTTGTAGGCTGCAATATGCATTGCCGTCGGGAAGGTGTCATTGGAGGATTGGCTTTTGTTGACATCATCGTTTGGGTGGATTTTTTTCTTTTCATCCTCTAGTGAACCTCCCAAAAGTACATGTGCCCTATAGGCAATTACTTCGTTGGAGTTCATATTGGATTGGGTTCCCGAACCAGTCTGCCAGATTACCAAGGGGAATTGGTCATCGTGCTGCCCGGTTAGTATTTCATCACAGACTTTTGCAATGATATCAGCTTTGTCCTGAGTCAAAACACCCAACTCAGCATTGGTCAAGGCTGCGGACTTTTTTAGGATGGCGAATGCCCTGATGATTTCAATGGGCATGCGGTTACGCTCGCCTCCGATTTTGAAGTTATTGATGGACCGCTGAGTCTGTGCTCCCCAGTATTTGTCTGCAGGAACTTCCACGGATCCCATGGTATCTTTTTCTTTTCTGAAGTTCATAGGTTTCGATTATTGGTTACTTTGTGAGTATGCTAAATTAGTACCTATGGTGGATAATACCCAAGCAAAGGATTAATTATTAAATTTGCACTTTGGGTTACCAAATCCAATCGTTTCAAAATCTCTTTTTTGTTGAGTGTTGATACCAGCACTTCGCTATGATTTGGGAAAAATGGCATATTTTGCTAGCCCTATTGGGTTGTTATTGTTATTTCATTGACATAAATATTACCTTAACAAATATGACATCCAAAATCATCTCTGAAAGAATGACGTTCCAAATTCCGGGAGAAACTGAAAAAGTGTTGGAAAGAATCTGGACTATTGGGGGTGATTCCGGTTGGTATTATGGCACTGATCTTTGGAAATTCAGGGGTTGGCTGGATAAAATAACAGGTGGAATAGGATTTAGAAAAGGTAGAAGAGATTCGGTTGAGCTCATCGAAGGTGATCAGATTGATTTTTGGAGGGTAGAAACTGCCGATAAAGAAAATAGATTTCTAAAGTTAAAAGCAGAAATGAGCTTACCGGGAATTGTTTTTCTACAGTGGGTAATCAGACAGAATGAATTAATCCAAACTATTGATTTTATTCCGAATGGTTGGAAAGGAAAAGCCTATTGGATTTTAGTCAGGCCTTTTCATTTCTGGATTTTTTACAACATGGGCAGAAGGTTGGTCCAATAAACCTACTTGACCGCAATACATGATATCTCCACATTGACATCTTTGGGCAGTCGGCTAACTTCGACAGTTTCCCTTGCAGGAGGATTGGTTTTGAAATATTGTCCGTAGGCCTCATTGATGGTACCGAACTGTCCCATGTCTTTGATGAAAATCGTACACTTCACCACTTCTGAAAATTCATAACCTGCTGCCCTCAATACCGCTTCCAGGTTTTTCATTACCGCATGTGTTTCTTCTATGATATTTTCATTGATCAATTCTCCGGTTTCTGCATCCAGGGGAATCTGACCGGAAACATATAGCGTATTTCCTGCTTTTACGGCTTGGGAGTATGGACCAATAGGTGCAGGCGCTTCTTTTGAAAAGATGATTTCTTTGGACATGATTTTTGATTTTTGTGCAAATTAATTATTTGAGCTACAACCGCACAGGTCAAAAGAATTTTTTTACTGTGTTAAAGATATTATGTTTGATATGCTGTCTTGATTACAATGAACATCCCGTCGGTTTGTTGGTTTGGTTAGATAAAGAGATAATGATTTTAGAATTGGAAAATGGAAAAAACAGCTTTTAAATATACAGAGGAATTTGCCAAAGAAATGGATCAAAAAGATCCCTTAAAATCTTTTCGAGATAAGTTTTTATTACCACAAGTCTACGGAAAGCAAGCCATCTATTTCTGTGGTAATTCTCTGGGTCTTCAACCCAAGTTTGCTCAGACATATATCCAAAAAGAACTCGACAACTGGGCGAATTTGGCGGTTGATGGTCATTTTTTAGGTGAAGATGCCTGGTTCCATATCCGTAAAAAATCAAAACCCGCATTGGCTGCTATTGTTGGTGCCCATGAACACGAAGTGGTGGCGATGAATAACCTGAGCTCCAATCTCCATTTTTTGATGGTCTCATTTTACCAACCTTCCAAAGAAAGATTCAAAATCATCACAGAAGGAGGAGCCTTTCCTTCGGACATGTACATGTTGGAAACCCAAGTCAAATTCCATGGATTTGATCCAGATGAGGCCATCATTGAAATCCAGCCAAGACCGGGAGAACATACCCTTCGGACTGAAGATATTCTAAATACCATTCAAGAAAACAAAGACCAATTGGCTTTGGTGATGATGGCAGGCCTTCAATATTATACAGGTCAGGTATTTGATATGGACGCCATTACAAAAGCAGGACATGAAGCCGGTGCCAAGGTCGGATTTGACCTGGCGCATGCTGCGGGGAATGTTCCGTTAAAGCTTCATGACTGGGGAGTGGATTTTGCAACTTGGTGCAGTTACAAATACATGAACTCGGGACCTGGCAATATATCCGGAGTTTTTGTTCATGAAAATCATGCAGAAAGACCTGATCTACCAAGATTTGCAGGATGGTGGGGTCATGATGAAGGGGAGAGATTCAAAATGGAAAAAGGCTTCAAGCCTATGTTTGGGGCAGATGGATGGCAATTGGCCAACTCTAATGTATTGGCTTTGGCAGCACATCAAGCATCATTGGATATTTTTGAAGAAGCCGGCATCCATAACCTCCGTGCTAAAAGTGAACTTTTAACAGGTTACCTGGAGTTCCTGATTGGGCAAATCAGTGGAGATAGCGGTGTTTTGGAAATAATTACACCTAAAAATAAACAAGAAAGAGGTTGTCAGTTATCTTTGTTGGTTCATAAGGGAGGAAAAGCAGTATTTTACGCCCTATATGAAGAAAGTATTGTTGGTGATTGGCGTCATCCAAATGTAATCAGAGTAGCTCCAACCCCCTTGTACAACAGCTACTTGGATGTTTATCAATTTGCCCGCATTCTGGAACAATCCTTACAGAAATTCGCTTAAGAGTAAGGAGTACTATCTCTCAAGCCATGAAAAAAAATGAAATCAGTGTACTTGGTGCCGGTCTTATCGGAACCTTGTTGAGCATATTTTTAAAAAAAAGAGGCCTGGATGTCAATCTTTATGAAAAAAGGGCAGACAACAGGAAAGGAGATTATTTAGAAGAAGGTCGTTCGATCAACATGGCCCTTAGTGACCGAGGTTGGAGGGCATTGGAGAAAGCAGGTCTAAGAGAAAAAGTTCTTCCCTTAACCATTCCTATGTATGGAAGAAAAATCCATGATGAACATGGCAAAACTACCTTTATTTCTTATGGCAATGAAGAACAGGCTATATATTCCATATCCCGGGGAAAATTCAATCAGTTGTTGGTAGATGAAGCGGAGTCATTGGGCGTAAAGCTGAATTTTGAATATAGATGTGAAGAGGTCGATCTTAGACACAACCATCTTACTTTTACAACACCTGATGGTGAAACCGAAAAGTTGGAATCCAAAGTAGTCATAGGATCAGACGGTGCATATTCATCCTTAAGGAATGCCATGCTGAAGCAGGTCAGGTTCAATTACAGGCAGGAATATATTTCGCATGGATACAAAGAACTGACCATCCCGGCTACTTCTGAGGGTGAGTTTGCAATGGATCCCAATGCACTTCATATTTGGCCAAGAGGCAGCTTTATGTTGATTGCA
>NZ_JBGTCA010000069.1:0-8657 GCF_041749095.1 Aquiflexum sp.
ACTATCTTCCGTTTTAGCCCTTTTTCCAAGCCGGTAGATTGTCATTTTTGCATCTCTTCTAACCTCAACATCATAGTAAGCTGCCCTGATATTTTTGAAATACAACCTCTCAGCATCCCCCATGCTCATCGGACTATCCTCCTTACCGGAATTATTGGCCCTTCTCTCATTAAAAAATGACATGATAAACACAAACAGCAAAGATCCAATCCCAAAAATCTTCAGGATCCTTTTCATTTCAGGCGAGAATGTATCGTTGGATTTATTGGGCATTTAAATTATTTCTGAGCCGGGTAAAAATGAAATTACAGCCAGATATTTCAATCTTACTTCAAACTTATTTTCCTTTATATCATTTCAATGCACATAAGACCCCGCATTGATATCTATGGTACATCCTGTAGCATGGTCAGCCATTCCTGAACAAAGCAAAGTGACCATTGGTGCGATATCTTTTGGTTCAGTCAATTGATTAAGTGCGATATCATTCAATGCAAACCCCTCCCCATATTGGGAGAGAATGTCATTTGCCATATCAGTTCTTGTAAATCCCGGAGCAATGAGAAATGCCTTTATGCCCTCTTTTCCATAATACCTGGCAATGGATCGGGTATAGCTGACAATGGCAGCTTTTGAAGCTGCGTAAGCAAGGTAATCTGTTGTATCTCCCCTAAAGGCTGCCCGGGACGAGATATTGACAATTCTGCCGTTTTTATTGTTGCGGGCATGTTCTATAAACTCCTTGGAGATGATGGCCAATGCATTGATGTTGACATCCATGGTTTTTCTCCAAACATCCAACCAATCAGAAGTGGGTGCATTATCAGCTACACTGATTGCAATTCCGGCATTGTTCACCACCGCATCGATTTTTCCATAAGTATTCACCAACTCCGGAATCCATCCCGTCACCGATTCCAGATTGGATAAATCACAGGGAGTAAGGTGGGAGGGATTGGGCAAACTGTGTTGAAGGCTTTTTGCCTCTTCAAGATTCTTGTTGAAATGGATCAACACCTCAGCCCCGGATTCGGAAATCTGTTCGGCTATTGCCCGGCCAATTCCCCTTGAGGCACCTGTGACAAGAATTCTATGGTCTTTTAGGTCTATATTCATTTTATTATTTCAATGTTAAATTTACTGTAGGCAGATGGTTTAGTTCTCACCAATGCGTAAAGATTCAGGCTATTCTTCTTTGCGTCCTTGCGTCTTTGCGGGAAAGATTGTCAATCCTTCCATAAAACAGAACTAATAATTTACTTCAAAACTCACATCCTCTGTCTTTATTAACTTGACAGATTGATGGAATTCCGGGTGAAGAGGGTTGATCAATAGGTTAAATTCTTCCGGGTAGTTGCTCAATGGAATTCTGCAGGACGGGACTTTTAATATCGGGGAAATCATCCCTTTGGCCCATTCAGTTCCAATTTGCTGTGTGGATGTTGGATAGGGTCTCCTTCGCCATTCTTGGGGTAATTCGGAAGGATCCAGAAAAGGAATATCATCAGTTATTTCCAAAGTGATCAATATCCAATCTGATTTGCTGACAATAGGACCTTTGATACTGAGCAGTTCCAAGAAATTAAGAGCAGAAACATTGCAACAGTAAATCATTGGTGTCCCATAAAGATTCCACCTTCCGGCCCCCATCCCGAAACCCAATGGAGATCTCCCTGCGATATTTTCAATCAACCTGAAAACCTTCAAAATGTTTCCGGATTAGAGGAAATTACCCCATGAAAGGGCTTCCAAAGCCTGATCTACCAACTCAAGTCCATTTGGATCTCTCATCAAATCAGCAGGCTTCTTATTGCCCATGGCATGATTAGGTAAATAAAGCCACTCAGAAAAAAGCGCCTCTGTCCCAAATATTCTGACACCTTTAGCGATTACTTTGTCCATATCTTTGATTGTCTTGGTCAATAATCTGGTCAATAATTTATCTTCCTTTTTCCAACGGAAGAGCGTACTTGGATCCACCTCCATTACCTCGGCCACATCATGCTGACTGTAGTCCAAAAAATCAAACAAAATCTTGGTCTCAGAAAATGACATAGTCCCATCCAAATAGGGATTTGGCTCTGACACCCTATCAGTAGGGGTCTTGAAGAAGTATTGAAGCTCCTGAATGTCCAGAATCGCTGGGTGATATTCGGAACTCATTTTTTTGATGGAATATTTAACCGCCATGACAATGAATGTTTATTAATACATAAATATAAATATATTATGTCTCATTTACAATATTAATATATTGCATTTGCAATTATTTTTTTAAAATTGCTTTAATTTCATCAGCTTGTAAGTTGCAATTGATCCATCCTTCATCAAGGTCTGCACCGTATTTTTGATAAAAATTGATAGCCGGTGCATTCCAATCCAAAACTTGCCACATCATCCCAGTGCAGCCATCTTCCAGACATTTAAGCATGGTCCTGTCGAAAAGTATTTTTCCGGCACCATTGCCCCTTTCAGCTTCAGTCACGACAATATCCTCTAAATAAAGCCGTCTTCCTTTCCATGTACTGTACCGATAGTAGTAAATTGAAATGCCTATGATTTCGTTTGTGCTTTCCTTAATCGCCACAAAAAAACCAAATACGGGGTTAGGCCCAAAGCCATCCTCTTCCATCATTTGAACTGTATTCGTGACTTGTTCCGGCGCTTTTTCGTAAACCGCCAATTCTCTGACCAATTCCAATACTCTTGGTAGGTCTTCTATTTTTCCCTCTCTTATTATATACATATTGGAAAATTACCAAAAATCAGAAAAGCAAAAAATCAATTTATATATTTGGCTTAGACTTCCTTTATAAAATGAAGATAAACATAGAAATACAATCATCATTCACTCTGAATCCGGTTTAAATGTTTTTGGCAATTGATGCAGGTAATTCCAACATCGTTTTCGGGTTTTTTGATGAGAACCGGAAAAAGTGGATTCATGAGTTCAGGACCAATACCCATAAAGATATCTCTATTCTGAAACTTGAAAAAGAGCTCCACCTCTTCTTTTTGGAAAACGGAATCAAAACTGATGAAATAACCCATGTGGGTATTTCTTCGGTTACTCCGGAAATCAACCCGGTCCTTAAACAGTTTTGTAAAGAATACCTGGAAAAAGATTGTTACCTCATCAATGGAAGGAGTTATGCCAAGCTCAAAGTTTCGACGGCAAGGCCAAATGAAATCGGATCTGACCTGATGTGTAATGTTGCGGCTGCTTTTGAAATGTTTCAATCCAACTGTATCATAGTCGATTTTGGGACTGCCCTGACATTTACAGTAGTAGGTAATGACGGAAAAATCCTTGGAGTCAACATTGTTCCCGGCCTTAAAACTGCTATCAAAGCACTTTTTGCCAACACTTCTAAACTCCCGGAAGTAGAGTTGAAAATGCCTAAATCTGTTTTGGGGAAAAACACCATCCATTCCATTCAGTCGGGAATTCTTTACGGCTATACCAGCTTGGTCAAAGGAATGCTGCTAAGCATTCAGGACGAGTTGGGATATTCCAGCATTGTGATTGCAACTGGTGGACTGTCTACCATTCTGACCAATTTGAATGACTCATTTAATAAGGTGGACAGAAATTTAACTTTGGAAGGAATCAGGTTAATTACCCTGGCAAATTTCCGATCAAAAGATTAGGGTCAGGACAGATATTTTTAAATTTTTCGATTTCCCTATGGGAACATACCCCGGGAAAATCCCCCCAATTTCCCAATAAATCCCACATCAATTGAAAATGTAGATGAGGTGGCCAATCACCGTTTTCCGGAAAAGGACCCAATTGGCAAAAACCTTCCCCTTTACTGATTGCTGTTCCTACTTGTATATGGGCTAAATCCATTACGGCCAAATGCCCATATAGGCTAAATAATTTTTCACCCCGAAGTTCATGTTCCAAAATGATGGTAGGCCCATAATTTCCAAAACCTGCATTGTCCTTAAAACTGTGAACTATACCATCCAAAGGAGCAAATACAGGCGTACCCGCTTCTGCCCAAATATCAACCCCCATGTGGATATTCCTGAAATCCTGTAGTTCAGTGGCAAATACTGCACTCCTGCTGTATATGGCCCTATGCTCAAAATAACCTCCTATCCCGTACTTTTTCCCTGATTGTTCCAAAAGCCCAAATACATAATCATTGAATTGATGGGTATCAGAAAGATTAACCTCTATCAAGTCCGTATTGGAAGGGGAAAAGTCCATGGGAATGGAATTGGAAACGTCAATAAACTCTCCCATCAACGGAAAAATTTCATTGTTACTTAGGAGTAATTCTAAAGAAGGCCTGATTTTCATAAGGCGCAAGATAAATATTTTGTCCGTTTTCATGCCTTCTATTATCTTTAAAACCATGAATGAAAAAATAAATTTTCCGACCCTAGAAGATATCAAAGCGGCACACCAACGAATTCAGCCCTTTATCCATAGAACACCAATATTGACTTCAGAGGCCATTGATAAAATTGCAGGTTGCCAGATTTATTTCAAGTGTGAAAACTTCCAAAAAGTCGGTGCCTTCAAAGCCAGGGGCGCAGCCAATGCCGTGATGAAATTGACAGATGACCGGAAATCCAATGGGGTTGCAACTCATTCAAGTGGTAACCATGCTGCTGCTTTGGCAAGGGCCGCTTCGGTAGCCGGCATCAAATCCTACATTGTGATGCCATCAAATGCTCCCGAGATCAAGAAAAAGGCTGTGAAAGGCTATGGCGGAGAAATCATTGAATGTGTTCCGAGCTTGGAAGCCAGAGAAACCACGCTTCAAGAGGTGGTAGATAGAACAGGTGCTGTATTTATTCCACCGTACGATTTTATGGATGTAATAGAAGGACAGGCCACCTGTGCATTGGAAATGTGGGAAGAAGGGATATATTTTTATACCATCATGGCACCTGTTGGTGGGGGAGGTTTGTTGGGGGGTACAGCGCTTACCACCAAATATATTTCACCCAACACCAAAGTGATCGCAGGAGAACCGGAAGGGTCTGATGATGCTTACCGCTCCTTCAAAGCCAAAAAATTGATTCCCATGGTCGGTCCAAAGACAATTGCAGATGGATTGTTAACATCTGTCGGAAAAATCAATTTTGAGATCATCATGCAATACGTTGATGATATCCTGATTGTCAGTGACCCAGAAATCATTGAAGCCATGCGGTTAATTTATGAAAGAATGAAAATCGTAATTGAGCCTAGCTGTGCAGTACCGCTAGCGGCACTACTAAAAAACAAAGAAGATTTCAAAGGTCAAAAAGTAGGGATTATTCTTTCGGGTGGAAATGTGGATCTAGGGAAATTGCCTTTTTAAGGATTTTAAGTAAGCATTTATGCTTGTTAACGGGAAATAATTTGGTCTTCAGATTTCAATTCCTTTAGATAATTTGGACAAAAATCATATCCGTTTTTCCATGATATCCCTCCTCCCGGCTCTATAAAAACCTCTTTGAATTTATTGTAGTTCAACAATTCTTTGGTAAATCCTTTGCCAAGAAATGGCCTGAAATTAATGGTTTTTTCTTTTCCATCTTTGAATTTCAGCCAAATTCGAAAATCTTCCAATACTAACAACTCGATAACTTCATTCATTGAAATTTCTGGCATTTTTATAATTTTCTTCTCAAAAGCAAATTTTCTGTTAGATCAAGAAACAATTCATCATCTATATTTTTCCATGCTCCTGCAAACGATGAAACTTCATCAGATATAATTAGATTGGTTTCTAAGGAAAAAACAAACCTTTCTATTTCAACAAATTTATCTGTTGAAATTTCCTGAATTTTTTTGGCAAATTTATTACGTCTTTGTGTTTCTGAGATCATGATTCAATTTTTAATCATTAGAAATTTACAATAATTCAATGGAAAATCATTCTTATGAGAATAAAATTAATTAAGAAATCTAACAAATCGGATAATATGAAATGTTATATCCGTAGTCATACCATTTACGGTTACGATCCAGGCTTTTCGCTTATATCTGAATCAATACGCCACGTCGCACAAGTATCTTTTAATATCCAACCCGCCTGCGGCAGGCAGGTATCAATGAATATTTAATTGCATTTAAATAGACGATCAATTAAGTAATATTAAGAACTATATACATAATTTAATCTCAACCAAGATTTCAATGCTGATGTCCCCCAGCCCCATGCACATGCCCATGATCGATTTCTTCAGGTTCCGCATCCCTTACAGAGACAATCTCCCCTGAAAAATATAGGTCAAATCCTGCCAAGGGTGAATTGAAATCCATGTGGAATCCCTTGTAATCTACCTTTAAAATTTCTCCTCGCATCTGATTCCCTTTGTCATCCTGCATGGTAATCACTTTTCCGACTTTCAATAGATCCTTTGCCTTTTTCCCATCTTCTTTGAAATTGGCCTTTGGCACAATCATCTTTTTGCTCTCATCATAATCGCCATATCCGTTTTCGAAATCAATAAACACCTCAAACTTATCTCCTGACTCTTTCCCCTCAAACGCCGCTTCCAAAGCCGGAAGTACATGGCCTGTGCCAAATAGGAAATGGAATGCCTGATCCTTTTTAACACTTTCAAAATGCTCCTTCCCGTTTTCCCCATCATCTACATGCAGTTCATAGCTGATCGCGACAACTTTATTCTTCTCTATTTTCATGATTATTCTTGGTTGACAATTCGTATTCAAAGAAAGTGAAAAAAGCATCATTGAGTTCCTGTTATCTTACATTTTATACATATTCGAAGCCTAATCTTTCCAACAAATTACCATTTCATCTGTTGATTGGGTAACTTTGCAGGTTATGAGTGTAAGCACTGAATTCGAGTCCCCTTCTGTAGATACCCTTGATCCCAAGGATTATATTATCATCAAAAATGCCAAGGTCAACAATCTCAAAAGCCTGAGTGTTGCCATTCCCAGAAACAAGCTTGTTGTGATTACCGGACTTTCAGGTTCCGGAAAGTCTTCCCTGGCATTTGATACACTTTTTGCCGAAGGACAGCGAATGTATGTCGAAAGCCTCAGCAGCTATGCCCGTCAGTTTTTGGGCAGGATGGAAAAACCTGATGTAGAATATATCAAAGGAGTTTCTCCCGCTATCGCCATCCAACAAAAAGTAAGCACCAAAAATCCCCGCTCAACGGTCGGGACTACAACAGAAATATATGATTACCTCAAATTACTCTTCAGCAGGATAGGCAGAACCATATCCCCTGTCAGCGGTGATGAAGTGAAACACCACACAGTGACTGATGTTGTTGATTTTATCCACAGTTTTGACGAAGGTGACAAAGTCATGATTTCATGCCCACTTCATCTGACTCAAGGCCGATCGAGGAAACAGGAACTGGAATTATTGCTCCAAAAAGGGTTTACAAGGATATTGGTAAATAGTGATCCATATTTTCTGGAAGATTTATTGGGAAGTTCCGATTTGCCCAATGGGGAATATGAGATTCTAATTGATAGGGTTTCTATCCAAAAAGAAGATGAAGACAATCAGTTCAGAATAGCAGATTCAGTTCAGACGGCTTTCTTTGAAGGTCATGGGGACTGCACCATCCTGATCCCTGAAAAAACCAAAAGAACCTTTACAGACCGATTTGAACTCGATGGAATGAGTTTCGAGTTGCCAACGGTTAATTTTTTCAGTTTCAATAATCCTTATGGAGCATGTAAGACATGTGAAGGATTTGGTTCTGTCTTGGGAATTGACCCTGACTTGGTCATTCCTGACAAAAGCATGTCTGTGTATGAAGGTGCCATCGCTCCCTGGAGAGGTGAAAGCTCCTCCAAATGGCTGGAACCTTTGGTGAAAAAAGGAATTTATTTCGATTTTCCCATCCATCGTGCTTATGAGGATTTGGATGAAGTACACAAAGAACTTCTTTGGACCGGAAACAAACATTTCAAAGGACTGAATGATTTCTTTGCAGACCTCCAAACCAAAACCCACAAAATCCAATACAGGGTCATGTTATCCCGGTTCAGGGGAAGGACAACCTGCCCGGATTGCAGAGGGACGAGATTGAGAAAAGATGCCTCCTTTGTGAAGATCAATGGCAGATCCATCACGGACATTGTATTGCTCCCCATCGAAAAAGCTTTACGGTTCTTTCAGGAAATTGAGATCACCGATTCCGAAAAGAAAGTGGCCAACAGACTTTTAAAAGAAATCCTGAACAGATTGGAATATATAGACAAGGTCGGACTTGGCTATTTGACCCTTAACCGCTTAACCTCTTCCCTTTCAGGAGGTGAATTCCAAAGAATCAAATTGGCGACATCATTGGGTTCGGCCTTGGTGGGTTCCATGTACATTTTGGATGAACCGAGCATAGGTCTTCACCCAAGGGATACAGACAGATTGATCGAGGTATTGAAAATTTTACGTGATCTCGGAAATACCGTGATTGTGGTCGAACATGAGGAAAAGGTCATGAAAGCCGCAGATCAGATCATTGACATTGGTCCGGATGCAGGGGTTAAAGGTGGGCATTTGGTTTTCCAGGGAGACCTTCAGGAATTATTGATTCATGGGAAAAGCTACACGGCCCAATACTTAAAAGGAGAGGAAAAAATCCAGGCGAAGGATTTCAACAGGAAATGGAAAGATACAGTTTCTGTAAAGGGTGCAAGAGAAAATAACCTAAAAAAC
>NZ_JBGTCA010000070.1:0-1735 GCF_041749095.1 Aquiflexum sp.
ATTTGTCGCAAATTTAGTAGATTTTTGCGACAAAGTTGATTTATATTTGTTAGCCCATTTTCTCCAAATTCTCCGTACATAGCGACCAAATTTTATCCAATACAGTTTACTGCAATTTTGGTAAATTCAGGTCAAGCTTTAGCCAAAACGTCTTCCATTTTCCAAATGGTTAATTGTAATTTTTTATTTTCCCCCTTTATAAAAAAAATCCAAAGCCCACATTTCCTGAATAATTCAAATTCTTCCTTTCGCTTGGCAATAGGAAAGTCTATCAAGAAAGTAATCGATCTTTGCATTCCTGAGCTGTGCCGCCTCTGATGTCTTACCGATCTCTTCCAGATATTCGAACCTGAATTGAATTACCTCAATAATATTTTCCTTCACTTCATCAAATGTCTCACCTGCGGTTTATATGCCTTCAAACTCCGGTGAATAAGGCCTAAGGCCAGATTCGGTTTTTCTAATACAACTTCAGCCCATAAACAAATGAATTGGAGGCTGCTTTTGTCTTGTTTTTACTCATCTCTTATGCAATCTTTTTGTACTATGTACTATAATTTAAATTCAAGAGAGAAAGGTAAACTACTTAAATCCTGCATCCTTGAGGATGGATTGTTCTGTGGCTAATCCTACAAAGTCGCCAAAGTAATATTATCCACATACTGACCATATGTTTTTTTGTAAAGGACCTTGTTTTCAATGGATTTGATTACCTCCTGCCCAAAATCAATTTCGTACATGGTTGAGATCATATTCAAAGCTCCGGGACTGAACACATTTATCTCCATGAGCTTATCTCCCACGATATCTACTCCGACAAGAAACATTCCGTCCTGCACAAGCTTTGGCTTCAGGATCTGGACAAGATCCAGCATTTCCTGATCTACATCGGCTTTGACTCCCTTCCCACCAGCGTGTATATTGCTTCGGATATCCCCTTCCTTATTCACCCTTTTCATGGCAGCATATTTTCCCTTGACCTGAAGCGGCAGGCCATTCATGATAAAGAACCTGGTGTCTCCATCTGTGGCTTTTGGCAAATATTCCTGGGCAATGATAAACCCATCTGTGGATATGGCCTCAATAATTTGGTTAAGGTTCCCCTTTGAATTTTTATCGACTATAAATACATTTTTTCCTCCTGAACCCTGAAGTGGTTTCAGGATGATCTTCTGTTTTTGATCCTCAAAAAACTCCTCTATTTCTTTTTGGTCACGGGTGATGATGGTTTTGGGCCGAAGGATCTCAGGGAAATGTTGGAAATACATCTTGTTGATGGCATTGGAAAGACTTGCAGGGTGATTCAGCACGATTACCCCAGCCCGCATCGCTATCTGTCCAAAGATGTAAGGGGCATTTTGGGCCCAGTTCCGGCTATTGATGTCTTCTGAAGGATCATTGCGCAAAAAGAGGACATCAAGATCACTTGAACTTATACTGGTAGGCTTGGAATTCGAAATGGCCTTAAAATATGTTTCTTTTGATTTAAAAATTTGATCACCCACGGTTTTTGCCTGGGCAATCATGTGTCCATCAGAAGAATAGCCGAGGTCGCCAACTCCCAATATATAAACTTTATGCCCTCTTTTGTGTGCAGTCAACGCCAGATAGATTGTAGTAAAATTCGCTTTTTCTGTTTTGATGTCATTGATAATAAATGCTATTTTCATGTGCTTTTGGTTTTAGTGTTAGTTGACAAGATCCTTTAACTGTATTCCATTTTTTATTCTTCTAA
>NZ_JBGTCA010000071.1:0-3933 GCF_041749095.1 Aquiflexum sp.
CTTGTGTAAAGTTAGCAGACACACTTAAATGAACAGTCTCATCAAAATATTTCAAATTATATCAATTTATCTCTACCATATTTCAATAATCAGGAACCACTAACCAACTAACCAAATAACCCTTACCGTCATGCTAAAGAACATCTTCAAAACCGCACTTAGAAGTTTCCGGAAAAACCTATCCATTTCCCTGATCAATATGATCGGGTTGGGGGTGGGATTGGCGACCTGTATTCTCCTGCTTTTGTATATATGGGATGAAAGCAGTTATGACAAGCACCACAGGGATTTGGATAATTTATATAGGGTCGCCATCAATTTTCCGGAAGGTAATTCAGCCGCTTCTCCTGCACCTATGGCATTTTCCATAAAGTCAGAATTTCCTGAAGTACTTCAGTCAGCGAGATTGCTCAAATACCCCATGCTGGAATCCATGATTCTAAACTACGAGGGTGGAGGGGAACTGAAGGTATTCAATGAGACAAATGGTTATTATGTGGATTCGACTTTTTTTGATGTGTTGACTTATGAGTTCGTTTCAGGCAATCCGAAAACTGCCCTGTCAGAAAACAATACGATGGTTCTCTCCCAGAGTCTGGCAAGGAAAATCTTCGGAGAAAAAAATCCCATCAATGAAGTTATCACCATAGGATTGCCTGAGGGAAATTTTGACTATTCCATCAAAGGGGTTTTTGGGAATTCCCCAAAATCACATATCCGGGCAAATTTCTTTCTCTCCATCATCAATTCTGACATCGGAAATTGGGTCAGTTCGGAAACTTCCTGGCCAAACAACAATATGTTCCATACTTATTTCAGGATGCAGGAGGGCAGAACAATGGATGAGATGGAATCCAAGATGCAGGATTTTTACCAGGGTAAACTGAAAGAATCGGCTTCGGTGGGGGTTTCATTATCTCTTTTTTTGCAACCGGTAAGGGATATTTACCTCAAATCGGATCTCGGTTATGAGGTTGATACCAATGGCAACTACAGAAATCTTTTTGTATTTGGCTCCATTGGATTTTTTGTGCTTTTGATAGCCTGTATCAATTTCATGAACCTTTCTACAGCCAGGTCTGAAAAAAGGGCCAAGGAGGTTGGCGTAAGAAAAGTAATAGGAGCAGGGAAACATGAACTTGTCAAGCAGTTTATGGGGGAGTCCATTCTTATGAGCATTATCTCATTGTTTTTGGCAATTCTGCTGTTACTATTGCTGTTGCCAATGTTCAATAATGTGGCTGAAAAATCCCTTGATTTATTCGGTAACCCACTTTTGTTTCCTATTATTTTAGGGTTGACCCTGCTAACGGGAGTTATGGCAGGCATTTATCCTGCTTTTTATCTATCAGGTTTCAAGCCAGTTTCTATATTGAAAGGAAGTAAGGGAAATGGTTTTGCGGCAGTTGCCATCAGAAAGGGATTGGTGGTTTTCCAATTCGTGATATCAATTGCGCTGATTGCCATGGCATTTATCATCCAGGGACAGATGAATTTTTTGGTGGACAGCAACCTTGGTTTTGACAAGGAGCAACAATTGATTGTGCCGCTTCAAAGTGAGGAATCTAGGACCAATTTTGCCGCTTTCAAAACCCAACTGCAGAGTCGGCATGGTATCAGAATGGTCAGTGGAGGTTCATCTTATCCCGGATTGAAAGTTCTCCAAGATTGGTTGCTGTATCCTGAGGGAAAAACAATAGATGATGTTGTTGATGTATACATCAATCGTATTTCCAATGATTTCTTTGAAGTGCTTGACCTTGATATTCTTGTAGGAAGAGGGTATTCCGAAGAATTTACAGAAAATAGCGGGAGATTGGTCATCAATGAAACTGCTGCAAAGGCATATGGGTTTGAGGTAGAAGAGGCTATCGGAAAACACCTGAACATGGATTGGCGTGGAGAAGTTGTAACATGGGAAATCATCGGGGTTGTCAGGGATTTCCATTTTGAAAGCCTACACAAAAACATCAAGCCATTGGCTTTTCCCTACACGGGTCAGCCACCATTCCTTGTAGCCAAAGTTGAAACTGAAAGGATGGCGGATTTGATTTCTTTTGTGGAACAAACCTGGAAATCCGTCAATCCAACCACTCCTTTTGCCTATTCCTTTTTGGATCAGGATTTTATGAGAAACTATGAATCCGAAAAAAGGACTTCTACCATCATCCTATATTTCACCGTTATTGCCATTTTGATTTCCTGCATCGGACTGTTTGGATTGGCTGCTTTCACGGCAGAGCAAAAAACCAAGGAAATCGGTATCAGGAAAGTGTTGGGTGCAACTACTTGGAATATTACTACTTTGGTATCAAGGGAGTTTTTGGTATTGGTAGTGGTGGCCATCCTGATTGCAGCCCCTTTGGGATATTACGCTGCAGAAAAATGGCTGGAGAATTTTGCCTACAAAATAGACCTCAGCATTTGGACCTTTGTGGTTTCCGGATTGGTTGCCGTTTTGATTGCCTATGGGACGGTGAGTTATCAGGCGGTCAAAGCAGCTTTGGCGAATCCGGTTGATTCTTTGAAGTCGGAGTGATGGGAAGGATGAGGGAAAAGGGATGAAGGTTTGTAAGAAGCGAGAAGCGAGAGTCGAGAGGGGAGAACCAAGATACAAGAAACAAGAGCCAAGATGAGAACCGAGAGACGAGATGCGAGAGACAAGAAGGGAGATACAGGAAACAAGATACAAGAACAAGAGCTAAGATTCTAGTATGGGATTTTGTGATGGATAAAGGTAGTGGGGTTTCGTCATTGGTAGGAGCACTTGAAAAGCCTTGATTTTTTGAATAGACCTACGTGCGACGTGGCAATCTCTGTGGAGAAGAGGAGGTAGATGGAGCGAGAGACGAGAGTCAAGAGCCAAGATTCTGTGTTAAGTTTCAAGTAAAATCTTTATTTTTATCTTTGTATATAAATCAGCTCAAGCTAGATTCAAAAGGTTCTGCCGTTTGTTGCAGGGCCTTTCTTTTTTCTTCATAGTTTTGGGCGAAAGTTGATTTTGTTTTGTATAAGATGTAGGCCAGTTCGAGGAGTTTTCTTTGGATTGCGACCAATGCTTTCATTTTAATTCCATGTCTTCCGACAAGTCTTGCATAGGTGTCTTTGTACTGTTCACAGTGTTTTACCGCAGTAAGTGCGGGCAGATGTACTGCTTTTCTCAGATATCTGTTTCCTCTTTTTGATATTTTTGGTTTGCCCTTGACCGAAGTCCCTGATTGTTTTTCCTTGACATCCAAGCCGGCAAAACTTGTCAGCTGGCGTTTGTTTTGTATGAGTTCAAAACCATTTGTTTCAGCCATTATAATTGCAGCGGTGAGTTCTCCAACCCCTGGAATGCTGGTTATATACTTTATATCTTCTTTGACTGAATCATTCTCTTTTATAAGGCTGCTGATTTCTTTTTTGATTTCCTTTTCCTGCTCATTGAGAAGTTTGAGTCTTTTTTTCAGTCTTTTCATGGAGCTTGGATTTGGAAATGCTTCAGTTTTCTCGGCGTGGATCTGGTTTTTGATTACAGTTCTCTCTGTGACAATCTGCTCCCGTTCCCTTGTGAGTTGCCTCATTTTTCTGAATATTAGAGAAGGCGGTCGCCATGAATCAAGCTTTCTTTCAAGACCGAACCGTGCTATTGCTTCAGAAGCTGTTTTGTCCGTAACGGTTTTGATATCCAGGGTCCTTGCATAGTTGCTGATCTTGTTGGGTAGGACTATCGCCACTTTTTTGGACCTTTCATACAGCCAGTTGGCGAGCTTTTCATGGTAGACCCCTGTGGCCTCCATTACATAGATAATCTCTACTTCTTTGGAACTGAGGCTTTCTTCCCACTTAATGAGCTTAACAAACCCTTTGTCTTTGTTTTTGAAAATTGAATTTGCTTTTAATTTAACTTGGAGCTCATCATCGATAACTCCGAAACTGCATACCAGTTCA
>NZ_JBGTCA010000072.1:0-2495 GCF_041749095.1 Aquiflexum sp.
GACTTGTACCATTGACGGTGATGGAACCTTTTTCAACTGTTAAATTTCCTGAAGAAGGATCAAATGAAAAATCAAAGATCCATGATCCGTCATTTTCGGTAATATTTTCTACGATACCTGTCTGATCCACATGCCCTTGAACGATATGCCCATCAAATCTGCCATTGGCCGGCATACATCTTTCCAAATTTACCTTTCTTCCTTTTGACCAAGTTCCGAGGTCGGTTTTATTGAGCGTCTCTACAATTGCTGTTACTCTGTAATGTCCATCCCTTATTGCTACTACAGTCAGGCAGACTCCATTATGTGAAACAGATTGATCTATTTTAAGTTGATCACTAATAGAAGTTGCAATATCAAAATGAACATTGGTACCCTCCTTTTCAGTATTGATGATTGTCCCCAAAGTTTCAATAATTCCTGTAAACATCTTTTGAAATCTAATTTTCAATAATTCGGACAATAAGCGGCAAATAGCTTTCAAATTAAGCCAATTTATCCCTTAACTTAGCACGCCGTACAAAAGTTTCTAAATCAGTTTATAAGTCACATGTTGAAATTAGAGGATAGCTACCGTCACAAGGGGCAGCGAAAGGAATTGGTAAAAGTGATCAAAAAGAAAGGCATCAAAGATGAAGCAGTCCTTGAAGCCATCAATACCCTGCCACGTCATTTTTTCTTTGATTCAGCCTTGGACTCACACGCCTACGAAGACAAGGCTTTTCCTATCGGTGAAGGTCAGACCATCTCCCAGCCTTACACCGTTGCCTTTCAGACTGAATTGTTGCAGATCAAACCCGGAGATAAAGTTTTGGAAATAGGAACAGGGTCGGGTTATCAAGGGGCCATACTTCACTTGCTTGGAGCCGAAGTCCATACGATTGAATACCAAAAAAAATTATTCGACCGGACCAAAAAGTTTTTGACCAAACTCGGAATCCACCTTCACTTTTACTTTGGTGATGGTTCTCAGGGTATACCCGACAAAGCGCCTTTTGACAAAATATTGGTAACAGCCGGTGCGCCGGTTGTGCCACAGTCCCTCCTTCAACAACTCAATATCGGAGGAAAATTGGTCATTCCGGTCGGTGACAGAAAAACACAGAAAATGCTGAGATTGACAAAAAAAACAGGTACAAAAATTATTCAGGAAGAATTTGAAGATTTTGCATTTGTACCATTACTGGGATCTGAAGGCTGGAGATAACAGTATATTATACTGATTTATATATTAGATATTAAAATGATTAATCAATAATTTTGTATTTTTGAAAAAAGTTTAATTTTTATGACAAAAAAGAAACTCGCTAGTCAGTCTGCGGTAATCATGACCGAAATGGTTCTCCCCAATGACACCAATACCCTCAACAACCTTATGGGGGGGAAATTGATGCATTGGATGGATGTAGTAGCCGCCATTGCTGCACAGAAACATTCCAATAGAATTGTGGTGACCGCCTCCGCAGACAGTATTTCATTTAAACATCCTATAGCACTGGGAAATGTAGTGACTTTAAAATCTCAGGTTACCAGAGCATTCAATTCTTCCATGGAGGTTTTTATTGAAGTCTGGGCCGAAGATATTCCTGCCAACAAGAAAATACTTACCCACCGGGCATTTTTCACATTTGTAGCTGTGGACCAAAATGGTAGGCCCATTGAAGTCCCTGAAGTAGAACCAAAGACCGAAGAGGAAGTTGAATTGTATGAAGGTGCTCTTAGAAGAAGGCAACTGAGGCTTGTGCTGGCAAAAAGAATGGATCCAAAAGACGCCGTTGAACTCAAATCTATTTTCAACATGGATAATCCTAAGGAATCATAGCCTTTACTTCTTGTAATACCCCGTTTTTTTAATCAATTTAGGCACATGGAAAATTTGAGCATTCATCATTTGGCTATGTTCATGGACAGCGAGATATTTATTCTTCCGGAAGAAAAAAAATTCATCGTTGACAAAAAATCCAACCCCCTCCCATACCCTGAACCAAAGCAGGAATTAAACCTTGTAGAAGATCCGGAGAATAAATCAATGAGTTTGGATTATGAGGGTGGATTTGGAAAAGGTGTCCTTGTGGTCTATCAGGGTCAATCCTTGGATCCTGAATTGCATGAGCTTTTGTTCAAAATACTGAATGCAGTTGGTTGTTCATTGAAAGACATTGCCCTGACCTCTTCAGAATCATTGGAATCTACTTC
The DNA here is from genome assembly GCF_041749095.1 of Aquiflexum sp. GTDB lineage: Bacteria > Bacteroidota > Bacteroidia > Cytophagales > Cyclobacteriaceae > Aquiflexum. Next base: position 2,197 of record NZ_JBGTCA010000072.1, read on the forward strand.
GCATCAAAGTGTGATGGCTATGAATCCAAATAAGATGATTTTATTCGGGAATTTCAGGCATGATATCATGATGCACAAAAAATCCAATTATGAAATTATCAATGATGAAGGGGTGGAATATCTTTTCGCAGATGACCTGAAAATCCTTTTTGAAAATATTAATTTAAAGAAATTACTCTGGAGTGAACTTCAGGTACTTTTCAACATTACCCAAAAACAAAAATGAGCGCAGACGAAATTAAAATAAAGTGGCTGAAAAGATTCAGATTGATCAGTATTGTGGAAGGCACATCATTCCT
>NZ_JBGTCA010000073.1:0-3635 GCF_041749095.1 Aquiflexum sp.
GCATAATCCGCCGAACTATCTAGGAATTACAGTGGCAGAAAGGGTATTCCCAAAAGCAAAACAAATTGCTGTTTTTGATACGGCCTTCCATCAAAGCATGCCGCCCCGCGCCTATCGGTATGCAATTCCAAAAGAACTTTACACCGAAATGGGCATCCGGGCCTATGGATTTCATGGTACAAGCCACAGGTACGTTTCCAAAAAGGCAAATGAGTACCTCGGAAATCCCAATGCCAAAATCATTACCATCCATCTCGGCAACGGAAGCAGCATGACCGCTATCATAGGGGGCAAATCCATTGACCACAGCATGGGACTCGGCCCCATGGGAGGCTTGGTGATGGGAACCAGAAGTGGTGATATTGACCCCTCCATTATTTTTCACCTGATCAATGAACGGGGCTTCAAAGCAAAAGAGGTCAATGATTTATTGAACAAAAAGAGTGGCTTATTGGGGCTTTGTGGTCTTAGCGATATGCGCGACGTCAAAAAAGCCATGGAAGAAGGCAATCAAGATGCCATCTTGGCTTATGAACTGTATGCCTACAGGATACAGAAATATATAGGCATCTTTACTGCCAGCCTCAATGGATTGGATACCATTGTATTTACTGCCGGTATTGGAGAAAACGATCCCGATATGAGGGAGGCTGTTTGTAAGGACATGGAGTTTTTCGGGATTTCATTGGATAAGGTAAAAAACAAGATCAAATCATCTGATTTTAGGGAGGTCAATACAGTGGATTCCAAAGTCAAAATATTGGTCATTCCTACCAACGAGGAATTGGAAATCGGTAAGCAGACATATGCTTTGATGAATGATTAAGATATGGTAACCTTACTTTTGCTGACTATATTAAAAATCGGCCATTCTTAAACTGACTTCAACTATTGAAAAAAGAATTAACCATTCCGGTCAAATCTTATTTAGATTTGTCGCTTCCCGGAAAATTACCCAATCTGACCCATGAAGAAATTCAGTCTTCTGATTCTGTTGTACTTTTGTGTTATAGGTTTTTCTTTTTCCCAAAAGATAAATTCATCTTATCGCCTAAACATCCAAAAAACGGATGAACCCATCATCATAGATGGGATTATGGATGAACAAACTTGGTTGGAGGCGGATGTAGCGACTGATTTTTTTATGATTACGCCTATGGACACCAGCTTTGCCAAGGTAAAAACTGATGTGAGGATGGCCTATGACGATAAACACATTTACATGATTGTCATTAACCACCATGCTATGGAAGGGCCATATATGGTAGAATCCCTCCGTAGGGATTTCAATTTCGGTCGAAACGACAACTTTATTTTCTTTATGGACCCTTTTGATGATCAGATCAATGGTTTTTCATTTGGGGCCAATGCTGCCGGCGCACAGTGGGATGGTTTTATGTTTGATGGCGGCAGAATGGATCTGAGTTGGGACAATAAATGGGTATCCAAAGTCACCAATCATGATGATAAATGGATTTTTGAAGCAGCAATTCCTTTCAAGTCTATCCGCTATAAATCAGGAATCAAGGAATGGGGGATCAATTTCAGCCGAATGGATCTGAAAACTACGGAAAAATCAGGATGGGCCCCTGTGCCCCGTCAGTTTCCTTCTGCCTCACTTGCCTATACGGGTATTTTGGTTTGGGACAATCCTCCCCCACCTGCCGGACCGAATATTTCCCTGATTCCTTATGGCTTGGGTGGAAGGGCACGAGACCGTCAGGCCGGAGAAGACCCTTCCTACAGGAGTTCTTTCGGTATGGATGCCAAATTCGGATTGGGTTCAGCCCTGAACCTGGACCTCACGGTAAACCCCGATTTCTCCCAAGTGGAAGTAGATAGGCAAATCACCAACCTGGATAGGTTTGAACTTTTTTTTCCTGAAAGAAGACAGTTTTTCCTGGAAAACGGGGATCTGTTCGGCAACTTCGGCTATGAAACCATCCGTCCGTTTTTTTCCAGAAGAATCGGATTGGATGCACCCATTCTTGGAGGTGCCAGGCTAAGCGGGAAAATCAATAAAGATTGGAGAATCGGTGCCATGAGCATGCAGACCGGACAGGTAGAGGAAGACAATCTAGCCGGTCAAAACTTTTCAGTCATCACCTTACAGCGGAGGGTTTTGGCCAGGTCCAACATTGGAGCAATATTTGTCAACAGGCAAGCCGGACAATTTACCCCTGATATTCCGGGAGAGTCACCTGCTTATTCAGCCTATAACAGGAATGCAGGTATGGAATTCAACTTTGCTTCTGCGAATAATTTATGGACAGGAAAAACATTTTTTCTCAAGTCCTTCAGTCCTGATAAAGGCTCAGGAATAGTTTATGCGGCCAATTTGCGCTATGCAAGCGGTAACCTGTATTGGAACTGGCAGCATGAATATGTATCAGAAAATTACACTGCCGAGGTAGGCTTTGTCCCCAGGACAGGTTTTTACAAAATCCACCCTACCATTGGTTATTTATTTTTTCCGGAAAGTAAAAAAATCCTAAGCCATGGCCCGGAATTCAGTTCCAAAAGGTTTTTTGATACCGGTCTGGATCAAACCGACAATGAAACTTTCCTGGCATACAATATCAGGTTTCGAAGTCAGAGCAGGTTAATGGCTTGGGGGGCCTACGATTACATCAAACTATTGGCACCCTTTGATCCTACCAATTTTAGTGGGTTTACATTGCCTGCCGGAACCGAGCATCAATGGTATTCCTTCGGTTCTGAGTTCACCTCCAAACCCCAGAGTATCTTCACCTATGCATTTTCCTCAAGAATCGGAGGGTACTTTGCAGAAGGGGAAAGATATAATGCTACAGGAGAAATGGGGTACAGGTTTCAGCCCTATTTCAGCTTGACCATGAATGCCAACTACAATGAAATCCATCTACCTGAACCATGGTCGGTTACCTCATTTTGGTTGGTCGGACCCCGATTGGACCTGACATTGACCAATACATTTTTTATCACAGCATTTGTGCAATACAACGAGCAGATTGAGAATATCAATCTCAATACCCGTCTGCAATGGCGTTTCAAACCCGCCTCCGATATATTTTTGGTCTTCACAGACAACTACCTCCCCGCCCCATTCTATGCCAAAAACAGGTCAGTGGTTTTGAAATTTACTTATTGGTGGAATATTTGATGTGGGGGAGACGTGAGACATTTTGATTGTAGATTTTAAATTTTAGATTTGATGCAACAGAGGAAGGGTGAGGGTAGAAGAAAGCGTCATTGCGAGGAGCACTTGAAAAACTTTATTATTTTAAATAATTCTTCGTGCGACGTGGCAATCTCTTGGGGAGGAGTGAGATACAAAGAATCCAGATGCTAGAAGCGAGAGCTGAGATACACACACATTGACATAGGCAAAATGCCATCGGCATGACCGAAATTATAGCCCTGTAATTTATTGCCGGGATAAAAATGATAATACATACCCAAAAGTACCGTAGGTACGGACGATTTAAAAGACCCTGAATCCTGATTGCAATTAGGTTAACGACTGATTCTATTTCGTTATTTTTACATGGTTTCGCAATACTTCAAGGATGTGAGTGGAGACACTCACATCGGCAGCGGAGGCTCACATCTGCTACTCATTGGCAAACCCGATACGGCATGACCCATCACTTCAC
>NZ_JBGTCA010000074.1:0-1664 GCF_041749095.1 Aquiflexum sp.
GTCAAATCACCTGATGAAAGCCTTACACCTGACCACTGATCCTGTTCTACTTCGGGTTTGTGCTCCAGTTTATTTCCCTCTAGATACAACAAACCATAATTTTCAGGGATTTGGTCCCTACTTAATGGATTCATAAAATGGTTGGGAAAGCTACCCTTGATTGTGGCAGGTCCTGCTTTATAATAGTTGTGAAGCAAGTTAACCTTGGATTCGGCACCGCCATCACTTGCCCTATGTGACCAATTGTAAATGACATTGTTCCTGAAATCAATTAAAGATTCCTCTCTTTCTATGTATTGGCCTCTCTGAAACTGTAAATTCCTTTCTTTAAAATGGCTGATTAAGTTGTGATAGACGGAGATGTTCTGACCTGAGATGATCCCTCCATACCCATGCGGCCCTTTTGCATTTGCTGAATCATGGAGTCCTTCGGAAATAATACAATTTTGCAGGGAAATGTTTTTCCCATTACCAATTGAAAAAGTTTCATCAGTTCCCCAGGAAAAGGAACAATGGTCGATGATGATATTTTCTGGGTTGGATCCTTTATTATCCCTTCTGACAGTAAAGGCATCCCCTTCAATATTTTCCAGGTCTCCCATTCTGGACCGGATATACCGGAGGATGATATTGTTTGCATTGCGAATGACTAAAGGGTAATTTTTGAGTGTGATGCCATCACCTGGTGCGGTCTGTCCGGCCACGGTTAAATTGCCGTCCCTGACATTGATTTGGCTTTTCAGTGCTATGGTTCCGGACACTTCAAACACCACAGTTCTAGGTCCCCTCGCTTCGAGTGCCCATCTTAGGCTTCCCGGCCCGCTGTCATTGAGGTTGGTGACGATATATACCATACCTCTTCTACCTCCTGTGGCATATTTTCCAAATCCTTCCGCACCTGGAAAGGCGGGGACAGGGTCTATTTGCTGACCTATAATCTGTGAATGGGTTTCAAGACTGTATGAGAGTAAGAATATTATAAAAAATGGTGTTAATATTTTCATATCTATGTTTTTATTCAATAAAAAACCTCCAAAGATTTATGGGTCTTTGAAGGTTTTTGTAATCGGTTAATCATTTGCTATTTTTTGATAAATTTCAAAATCTGCTGTTGACCATTGTTGTTGATAACGATGATATGGACACCGGGTTTAAGTTTCCAAGGAGAAATATCCATTGTGAGTAAACCATTATTCACTTCAAATTCCCCCTCTTTCATCCGCACTCCCCGGGCATCAAATACTGCAATCTGCAGTACTGCCGAATCATATCCTGAGAATTTGAGGTTGATTTCATAGTCAACAGGATTCGGGAAAAGGCCTACAACGGTCTGCAATCCGACTGGATAGTCTTCCGGTATTATGGTTTCCAAACTGCTTTCATTTACTATACCTTTCTCCTTGATTGTTCCAATCATTCTCAATGTCTGATTGGGATTAGCCAGAGATGAAATTTCAGAACCATTTAGTGCCCTTCCATAGAGCCTAAGGTCATCCAGACTGCCCTTGAATCGCTGTATAGTCCCATAGGCTCCAATGGAGAGTCCGCCCGATGCGGTGCCTATGTTCAAAGGTCCAAAGGATGCGGAGGCATCCTCGATGCCGTTGACAAATACCCTGCTGGTATTGCCGTCATAGGTGGCGGCGATGTGCAGCCATTCGTTA
>NZ_JBGTCA010000075.1:0-7926 GCF_041749095.1 Aquiflexum sp.
ATACTTTCCCACTGACACCATCCTGTTTGATGGCGGTGTAGAGGTCATTGGCCAAGGTTCCGGATATGAACACCAAAGTCGTTCTGGGCAGCATGCCGATCGTTCCAAAAATCACCAGTTTTTTCCAGCCTGATTTAATTAGGGCAAAAATCAGGTTGGACATGGCAAAAGGGATAACAGGGCTTAATCGGACAAAAAAGATCAATTCCCCCATCCGGCCACTTTTTCTTACCAACATGGTTTTTGCTTTAGGATATTTCTCCAATATCACATCAAGGCTCTCACCGCTAAGCTTTTTCCCCCAACCATATCCTAAAAGTGTTGCCAAGGTATAGCCCAATACCAGCCAAGGAAACGCCTGCCAACCAAAAATGAACCCTGACAATCCAGCGATCAAAGTCGTGGGCATCAATGCCAAACCCATAAGAAAGATGCTGACCAACAATCCTAAAAACACGGTGCTGAAATCGGCAAAATCCAATTCAGATAAAAAACTGTTGTATCTGACTGCCAATGGAACAAAAACCAGAGAACCTATCGATGGCATGAAACTTACCCATAGCAGGGCAATTGCCACCACAGGGTTTTGCTTTCCAGCTAATCTGAACTCCTTGAATATTCCTTGCTTTTTTTCCATCTTTGGGCCTCGTAACCGCAAAGGAAAGAAAATCCTCATCAAGCCACCAATACTTGATTTGATTTCATCCAAATCACTTTAAAAAGGAACCTTATAGCCTAAATAAGTTTTATTCCATAAAAATTACCCTCATTCCTGAATATTGAAGGTATCTTAATTAATGAGATGGTTAAATAAATTATCAAGGCTTTCATCGGTCATCGGACATCGGACATCTGACCCATTATAGAATGGATATCACGTGTCTGTCATCACTTCAAACAATTAATATTAAGAAATAGTAATTAAAGAAAATTATGAAATTTGGTACCAAAGCAATACATGCCGGTGTAGAACCGGATCCAAGTACAGGGGCGATTATGACTCCTATTTTTCAGACTTCCACCTATGTGCAGCGTTCTCCCGGAGATCACAAAGGCTATGAATATTCCAGAACACACAATCCTACCCGGACGGCCTTGCAGAATAATCTGGCAGCTTTGGAAAACGGTAATCACGGGCTATGTTTTTCCTCAGGATTGGGTGCCATTGATGCCATTATCAAATTGCTGAACCCGGGAGATGAAGTCATCAGTACCAATGACCTTTATGGTGGATCTTACAGGATTTTCACAAAGGTATTTGAGCGGTACGGCATCAAGTTCCATTTCATTTCCATGGAAGACCCAAGGACTATTGAGAATTATATAACTTCCCATACCAAACTGATTTGGGCAGAAACACCTACCAATCCGATGATGAACATCATTGATATTGAGGAAATTGGAAAAGTAGCCAAAAAGCACAATATTCTGTTTGGTGTGGACAATACCTTTGCAACTCCGTTTTTGCAGAATCCTTTGGATTTGGGGGCGGATATTGTGATGCATTCTGTGACCAAATATCTTGGCGGCCACTCTGATGTGGTGATGGGGGCATTGGTGGTGAATGATGATCAATTGCAGGAAAAATTGGCATTTATCCAAAATGCCTGTGGCGCTACTCCCGGTCCTCAGGATTGTTTTTTGGTGTTGAGAGGGATCAAGACATTGCACCTGAGAATGGAAAGGCACTGTGAAAATGGTGCTGCCATTGCCCGGTTTCTGAAAGATCATCCTAAAGTGGATAAAGTCTATTGGCCGGGATTTGAAGACCATCCCAACCATAAAATAGCCAAAAAGCAGATGAGGGATTTTGGGGGAATGATTTCTTTTACCATTAAAGGAAATAAGATAGAAGATGCCCATAAAGTATTGGAAAACCTGCATTATTTTACCCTTGCAGAATCTTTAGGGGGAGTGGAGTCATTGAGCGGCCATCCTGCAAGCATGACCCATGCCAGTATTCCTAAGGAGGAGCGGGAAAAAGTCGGATTGGTGGAATCCCTGATTCGATTGAGTGTGGGAATTGAGGATATTGAGGATCTGAAAGAGGATCTTGATCAGGCCTTGGCAAAGGTTTGATAAAAGAATCTGTCATCACTCAAATTATTTAATTGAAGACCGGATATTGTTTATGTCCGGTTTTTTTATTTGGGATTAGGGGAACGCAGATGACGCAGATATAGCTGATTTTCGCTGATTTTTTAAAATTGGAATGATAATAAGATATTCTCTTCTAAAAAATGTTTTTTCATTTCTGAAGTCTAGATGTATTATTTTCGTCTTTGGACCAAATGCTTTTCAATTTCCTTTTCAGTTGGTCTTTGGCCAGGATCTCTAAGGTTTTGGAGTTCTGGGCTTAATTTCACTTCTATTTTTTCAAACTCCTTTAATGCCCTGATATGGGACTCAAATAATATTCTTACACTAGTGGAGTTGGATCTAGCATAGTTTTTGGCCCAAGTGATCAATTCCATGTCCTTGATATCGAGTGTTAATTTTTCCATATCTGGATTTACATGATGATTATTCATAAATATACTTAGTTTTCCTATTCTTGAAAACAAATTTGTGTAAGAATTAGGATTCAAAAAACCGTCCGTTGACGGGCAAAAATGTTCGCAATTTTTTCTAGCTCAAATCAGAATCTTCCTCCAACAGCCTGAATTACCTATTTATGTATGGCACGGGTATGGATAATGGGTTATGGATTGTTTTTAAATTGTTGTTGCTTTTTAGTAAAGTGGCGGAGCAATGAAAACTAGACCGACCTATAAATAAAAACCAATCATGCTAAGAAACTACCTTAAAATCGCCTGGAGAAACCTTTTGAAAAAGAAAGCATACTCCTTTATCAATATTTTTGGATTGGGATTGGGGATGGCTTGTTGTTTCATGATTTTTATGTTTGTGCAGGATGAGCTTTCTTATGATACTTACCATGAAAAGGGAGATAGAATATACCGTTTGACACATGGGAGTCTTCCATCTGAAGACCAACCTGAAAATGCGGGAGCAAATCCATTTTGGGTTTGGAATAACGCACCGGTGGGGCCTGCTCTCAAAAGTTATTTTCCTGAGGTCGACAAAATTGTCCAGTTTTCAGGCAGCTCTGATATCCTGTTGACTGATGGAGAAAATTCATATCAGGAAGAGGGGGTGTTTTTTATGGATTCGACAGCTTTTGATGTCTTTAGTTGGAAGGTGGTTAAAGGCGATCCCAAAAATGCATTGACCGCACCATACAGTATGGTGATGACGGAAAGTACCGCCAAAAGGTATTTTGGAAACGAAGATCCGATCGGCAAAACCATGAAAGGAAGTGACTCCCCGGGAAGGTCAAACGCCGGGGATTATACTGTAACAGCAGTGATTGAAGATGTTCCTGCCAACTCCCATTTCAAATTCAATATACTGCTATCATTGAGCACCTTTAGAATATCAATCCCCCAAGTTTTTGAATACTGGGGATATGCAGATTTCTATACTTATTTCTTGGTCAATGAAAATTTTAACCTTGACTCCTTTAAACAAAAAATCCCTGATTTTCTGGCTGCAAGGCAGGACAATCCACTCTATACCATCCGTGTCGAGCCTTTGAAGGATTTTTACCTTAGAACAGATGCTGATAGACAACCCGGCGAAACAGGGAGCTTGTCCAATATTTATGTTTTTTCGGTGATTGGAATTTTTATTTTGGTTATTGCCATGATCAACTTCATGAACCTGTCCACAGCCAGATCCATGGAGCGGGCCAAGGAAGTCGGTATCCGGAAATCCGTCGGAGCAGACAGGACGCATCTTGTATTCCAATTTTTGGGAGAGTCCATCATCATCGTATTTCTGGCCATGATTGCTGCTGTCATTTTTGTAACATTAGCAATGCCGCTGATGAACAGCATTACGGGCAAAGAATTGCTGTTGGATAGGTTTGTCGATCTGCAAACCGTCATTGCTTTAATAGGGGTTCTATTCGTAGTAGGAATATTGGCAGGGTCTTATCCCGCCTTTGTTTTGTCCGGATTTAGGCCGGTTCAGATCCTAAAAGGGATTTCTGTAGCCAATAGCAGTGGGGTCAGCTTAAGAAAGGGACTTGTGGTTTTTCAGTTCAGCTTGTCCATCATCCTCATTGCAGGAACCATCATTGTGTATAACCAAATGAACCACCTGCTTGACAAAGACATGGGATTTGACAATGAACAGATGCTGGTGCTTGATTATAATTATGATGAAATTGTAAACAACAGATCAAGTGCCCTCAAAAGCGAACTGGAATCAAATCCTGCCATCTTATCTGCTGCTTTTTCGAGAAGCGTACCGGGTGGTTATTTCCCAAATGCCGGAACTGAAATAGAGAATCCCGATGGGGAAATGAAAATGGACGGACAGGCAATATTCCAGGTTGGGATAGATTTTATAGATCATTTTGATATGGAATTGGTTGTGGGAAGATCATATTCAAGGAATTTCCCATCTGATTCGACTTCGGCCCTGGTAGTCAACGAAGCTGCTGCCCGACAATATGGCTATGCCAATCCTGCTGACATTGTTGGGAAGAAATTTGACCAGTGGGGTAGGGCAGGAGAAGTAATAGGAGTGGTGAAGGATTTTAATTTTATTTCCCTTCATCGCACCATCGAGCCATTGACTTTGCCATTTGAAGCCTATGCCAGTCGTTTCCTATCTCTCAAAGTAAAGTCTGACAATTTGCAAAAAACCATTACTGAAGTTGAGGAGGTTTGGAAGAGCATTGCACCACATAGGCCGTTTTTGTACAGTTTTTTGGATGAAGATTTCAATAAACAATATCAAGCTGATTTCAAATTCAGAAAGATTTTTACCACATTTTCGATATTAGCAATCCTAATTGCCAGTTTGGGATTGTTCGGTTTGGCTACCTATACGGCAGAAATCAGGACCAAGGAAATAGGTATCAGAAAAGTACTTGGTGCAGAGGTTTCAAGTATAGTCACATTGTTGTCCAAAGATTTCATCAAACTTGTATTGGTAGCTATCGTACTTGCCACTCCGGTCACTTATTATGCCATGAATAAATGGCTGGAAGGATTTGCCTATAAAGTGGAAATCGGTTGGTGGGTTTACTTATTGGCGGGAATGGTCGCGGTCATCGTGGCTTTGACCACCATCAGTTCCCAGGCCGTCAGAGCAGCGATGCTGAACCCGGTGAGGAGTCTGAAGAGCGAGTGAGGGGAAGGATGAGGGATGAAGGTTGGGTAGTGGAAGCGAGAAGCGAGAAGCGAGATGCGAGGGCCAAGAGTCTAGAACCAAAGCCTGCCCCGAGTATCGGGGAGCCAAGATACAAGAGGCTGCTGTTCGCCATTTAGAATGGCGGACGACAGATAAATAGGATTTGTAATCCTAATCTCAATTAGGCTGTAAAATTGGAATTACAAATTCCTTTAATCTGTCCTCGCAATTGCAAATTGCGAGGAGCGGGGATTCAAAATGCCGTAGGCATGACCGATGTAATAGCCCGGTAATTTATTGCCGGGTAAATATATTGAGTATATGTGCCCGAAGCACGGACGATGTAGAATTAATTAATGTGGGTTGAATTGGGAGAAGCTTTTGACGAGAGTAATGAGATAAGAACCAATGCATGCCCTGAGAATCGGGGAGCCAAGTGGCTAGAACTAAGAGACAAGAACCAAGAACCAAGAAAAAAAACCGTAATTCAATGTCTACCCGAGTATCAGGGAGCTAAAATTACCCGATCCGAAAGAGAGAGAAATAGGTTTCAGAAAACTTTCTTTAAAAGATACACTACTCATAAACCATTCAATCTTTCACCATAAACCTTATTCCCATGACTCACATAGCTATACCCATCCCAACTTCATCAGGAAAACAGGACATTCAAATTGAAGTGACGATCAACAACCAAAAACAGGCCCTTCATTACAAGGTGGAGTTGTTCTATTGGGACGATTGTCAGAATCCACAAGGGCACCGGGCAGATTGCCTTTCAGAGATGCTGTCGCACCATGATCCAAATTGGACACTTTACTACATTGGAGCCCCGACGGAGAAGTTTGTGCCGATAACTTTTGTGGAGAAGAAATATTGATATTAGAAATTGATGGATATTTTGTGGGGATGGATAGATATATGCTTCGCGAGATAAATAGATATATGCTTCGCGATATAAATAAATATAATGCCTTCGGCGATATAAAAAGTTTGAAATAAATTGATATATGCATTGCGATATAATTTGATATAATCCCTTCGGCGATATAATGTTCCACCATCACGGCTATGTTGGAATCAATATCCATCAATATCCAATATCCATGAATATCTTCCAGAAACCGGTATCAAAATATTTCTATTTATTTCTACCATATTTCAATTATTTCCCAAGCAATAAACCAAATTACCCTCTACCAAAAACCAAACAACCATGATCAAAAACAACGTCAAAATCGCAATGCGTAGCCTTTTGAAGCAGAAGGTCTATACGTTAATCAATAGTTTGGGATTGGCAGTTGGGGTGGCAAGCTGTGTGCTGATCGTGCTTTTTATCCAAAATGAATTTTCCTATGATAAATTTTTCAAGGATCAGGACAGGATTTACAGGATGTCTTTGGAGAGGATTTACCCCAACCACTCGACCTATTATGCGATTATTCCCCATTCATTCGCAGGGGTTGCTTTGGATTCTTTTGATGAGATTGAAGCCGCTACCATTGCTTCTAGGAACACCAATGTGGAACTGACTTACATCAACCAAAGAGAGGAGGAAGTCCGGTTTGATGAAGAAATGATCTTGGCGGCGGACAGTTCTTTTTTCAAGGTTTTTGATTTCATAATACTGAAGGGAAAAACAGAAAACCTGTTGGCACTTGGAAGTGAAATGGCAGTGACTGAGGAATTTGCCAAAAGGTATTTTGGGGATGAGGATCCTATCGGAAAGTTGATCAGGATAGGGGAAAACCTTGAATTTACCGTAACTTCTTTGTTGGCTGATCTTCCCCAGAATTCCCATTTCAAATTCAGCGCTATCATTTCCAATGAAGTAAATCCTTTTTTTAAACAGGAGAATTTTACGGGATTTTCTGCCTACACCTATTTCAAGCTTAAAGAAGGAGCAGACCCAAAGTCCCTTGAAGCAGGAATTCCAACTTTGGTGGACAAATATGCCGCAGGTCAGATAGAAAGGGAACTAGGTAAATCATGGGCAGAATATAGAAATGCCGGGAACGGGTACCGCTATTTTCTACAACCACTGAATGATATCCACCTTTTCCCGACTTACTTAGAGGCGCAGATGAAGCCTTCAGGTAACATCAATTCAGTATATATTCTGATAGCTGTTGCATTTTTGATTTTAGGCATTGCTTGTGTGAATTTTATGAACCTCGCCACTGCACGCTCTTCCGAAAGAGCCAAGGAAGTAGGTATCAGAAAAGTGATGGGTTCACTCAGGCCACAGTTGATGCGGCAATTTTTGACGGAGGCTATTATTCTGAGTGCTGTTGGGGTGTTTTTGGCTTTAGTGATTGTACAGGTCGCGATTCCTTTTTTCAATGTATTGACCGAAAGGAACCTGCAGTTTCCGATTGACCTCACCTCAGGTTTGGCCATTTTCGGACTGATCCTTTTTGTAGGTCTTTTGGCTGGGATTTATCCTGCAATGGTACTTTCTTCCTTCAAACCGATCGATGTCATGAAGGGACAGTTTACAGGCAGCCAAAAAGGTAAATGGATCAGAAATGGCCTTGTCGTCTTTCAGTTTTGGATTTCCATCATCCTGATCATTGGGACATTGGTGATCCGGGACCAGATGAAATACATGCAGAATGTATCTTTGGGATTTGATAAGGAACATGTTTTGGTTGTAGAAAGGGGATTTAGCTTTGGGCCGCAAAATCTAAAAACCTTTGTGGAAGAACTCAGAAAAATGCC
>NZ_JBGTCA010000076.1:0-5467 GCF_041749095.1 Aquiflexum sp.
CCACGGCAAGCGGGCGGATGCGATAGTCAAGGGGATGTTGGAGCATAGCAGAACCAGTACCGGGGAAAAAGTGCTTACAGATATCAATGCTTTGGCGGATGAATATTTACGGTTGTCTTACCACGGCATGCGGGCAAAGGATAAGACTTTCAATGCGGAATTTATCACTGATTTTGATTCAGACCTTCCAAAAATCAATGTGATACCGCAAGATATCGGAAGGGTTTTACTGAATATTGTTAATAATGCTTTTCAGGCTTGTGGACAGAAAGACCTGTCAGGTTTCAAAAACCTGACAGGTCTGAAACCCCAAATTACCGTCTCCACCAAAAACGTCGGAAACGCAATTGAGATATCAATAAAAGACAACGGCCCCGGCATCCCCGAAGCCATCAAAGACAAAATCTTCCAACCTTTCTTTACTACAAAGCCTACAGGGCAGGGAACAGGGTTGGGATTGAGTCTGAGTTATGATATTGTGAAGGCACATGGAGGAGAGATTAAGGTGGAGAGTGAAGTTGGGGAGGTCACCGAATTTACTATTCAACTTCCAATCGCTGTTCATTAATCAATCCCTAGTGCAAAATAATCGATGAGGGTACCATCCCTCAATGAATAAAACTAAACTATATAATTTAAAGGATTTGGTATTCCTATCAACTAATAGAAATTAATCATGAAAAGCCACTTTCTCCCTTTCCGAATGTTTTTCATCTTGTTTTTTGTGGTGATATTAAAGGTTCAGGGCCAGCAGCAACCAGTATTTACGATAGATCCAAATCACCCAGGAGGAAGATGGGAAGCAATAATGGGTATAACCCAGGGAAATGAAGGATTTTTATGGCTCGCTACGCATGCTGGGCTGCATAGTTATGATGGTTATAGCTATGACTCATATTTCCATGATCCTGATAATTCAAATTCCATAGCCTCCAACAAAACGGAGGCCATTATTGTCTCACAAAGCGGATTCATTTGGATAGGAACGGAGGGATTAGACCGTTTCGATCCGGTTACCAAATCTTTCACCCACTTCACCCATGACCCAAATGATCCCAGAAGCTTAAGCCATAATCAAGTTAATACTATCATGGAGGATAGCAGGGGGGTGATCTGGGTTGGTACCGCCAAGGGGCTTAATCGGTATGATGCTGAAAGTGACTCCTTCACTCGATACCAGCATGATCCGCAAAATAGCACCAGTATCAGTGATGACCACGTGGCAGTTTTATCCGAAGATCGAAAGGGAAATATTTGGGCAGGAACAGAAAAAGGAGGATTGAACCTGTTTGATAAAAATATGGGAACATTCATCCACTATGTCCACCATCCTGAAGATATGCAATCTTTAACTGATAATAACGTCAGGTCCATTTTGGAGGACAGCCAAGGCAATTTTTGGGTTGGTACCATTGGAGGTGGTATTCACACCATGAATAGGGAGAAGGGCACATTTATGCGGCACCTTCATGATCCCTTGCAACCCGATAAGCTTAGCGCTCCTCCTAATTCCGGACCGGTGGTTTTTATCCATGAAGATGTTAATGGGGCAATTTGGATTGGTGCTCAGTCTACAGGGGTAAGTCGATATGACCCGAATACAAAGAAGATAAAACATTTTTCTGAATCATCTGATAATTCTATTGGATTGGATTCCGATGGCCTTAGTTGTGTTTTTAGTTCTAGGGAGGGTATATTATGGATGGGTACTGCGTATTCCGGTAAATATAGTGGGCGATTGCACCGGACTGATCCATCCCGATCCAGTTTTGCTTACCAATACACCGAAGGAGCTGTTTGGGGTATTGTTGAGGATCCTCAAGGCAAATTATGGGCTGCCACCCAGAAAGGCCTGAAAGTATATAATGTAACCAAAGAACCTATTCAAGAAATAAAGGTGAAAGACAGTCTTCCCTCCAGCCTTGAAACTGGGTGGCTTATTTCAATCCTGATGGACAGGAGAGGAATGATATGGATTGGCGATTGGATCGGGTTACACCGATATAATCCTAAAACCGGTAAATTTACCCTTTTTACCCACGATCCCCGGGTAAAGACCAGCATCGGAAAAGGGGCTGTTGTTGCACTTCATGAAGACCGGGACGGAGTTCTTTGGGTGGGCACCCTTGAAGGAGGATTATGCCGGATGGATACGGTAAAAGAAACTTTTACCAGATTCCAACATGATCCTAACAATGCAAACAGCCTCAGCAATGATTTTGTTTCCGCTATCTACGAAGACCCACAAGGAACATTATGGGTCGGTACGTGGGGTGGGGCAGGTTTAAACCGGGTTGACCGAAAAACAGGTAATATCAAACGCTATTTAGGGGGCAATGGTATTACGGAAATCAGAGGAAACCCTTCAGACCGTCTTTGGGTCGGCACTATGCAAGCGGGCTTATTTTTATATGATCAGCAAAAAGATGTTTTTTCGAGGTATACAGATAAGGAAACAGGTAAACAGATTTTCTCTAATGTCATGGATATGGAATATGACGACTTGGGAAATCTTTGGGTAGTCTCCGTCGGTGGACTTGCAAAGCTGGACAAGAATGGAAGCCTAAACGTAATGTATGGAAGTGAGATGGGCATGAATACAGAAGACTTCCACATCCTTGCAACCCATAAAGGAAGGAAAGGGCAACTATATATTGGGAATAATAATGGGTTTTTCACCGTACTACCCCAAGAAAATATGCCAAACGCAAACCCTCCTCAGATTGTATTTACAGAGTTTAGGCTATTAGATGAGCCCTTACTACCGGAGGGGGAAAGGTCGTATTTTAATCCTTTACGTCTTGCAGAAGGTATTGAATTAGCCCACAATCAGAATGTGTTTTCTTTAAGTTTTTCGGGAATTCACTTTACAAATCCTGCCTTGAACCGGCATATGTACAAGCTTGAGAATTATGACGAAAACTGGCGTGAGGTTAAATCAGAACTTACAGCCTCTTATATTAAAGTTCCTCCAGGAGATTACATTTTCCGTGTAAAGGCGGCTAGCAGTGAAGGTGTTTGGGCCGAAAAGATACTTACTATCACCATTCATCCACCATGGTGGGCTACGTGGTGGGCTTACGGGATATATGCTGTGTTGCTGGGTGGCATCATATTTACCGCAGATCGTACTCAGCGGCGGCGTATCATTCATCGGGAGCAGGAGTTGGCACGGGAGAAAGAACTGGCACATGCAAAAGAAATCGAGAAGGCTTATGGTGAACTTGGTAAAGCTCATCAAACATTAAAATCCACCCAAGCCCAACTCATCCAATCTGAAAAGATGGCCTCCCTCGGTGAACTCACCGCTGGGATAGCCCATGAGATTCAGAATCCGCTGAATTTTGTGAATAATTTTAGTGAGGTAAGTGCTGAGTTGGTGGATGAGATTGAAGAGGAAAGAGCCAAGAAGCGAGAAGCGAGAGACGAGACTTTGGTAAGTGAAATATTGAGAGATGTCAAAGAAAATCTGGAAAAAATCAACCACCATGGCAAACGGGCAGATGCGATTGTGAAAGGAATGTTGGAGCATAGCCGGACAAGTTCAGGGGAGAAAGTGCTGACAGATATCAATGCTTTGGCAGATGAATATTTACGGTTGTCTTACCACGGCATGCGGGCAAAGGACAAATCTTTCAATGCAGATTTTAGAACCGATTTCGATCCAAACCTTGCAAAAATCAATGTGGTGCCTCAGGATATCGGGCGGGTGCTGCTAAATATCATCAATAATGCTTTTCAAGCCACTCATGAACTCTCCAAGGGTTTAAAACCCTTGGAGAGTTTCAAACCTCGAGTAACCGTCACCACTAAGCAGCGGGAGGGCTCCCCTTTAGGGGCTGGGGGTAGCGAGAGGCAGTGGGTACAAATCTCCATCTCAGACAACGGCCCCGGCATCCCCGACGCCATCAAAGACAAAATCTTCCAGCCATTCTTTACTACCAAGCCTACCGGGCAGGGAACTGGATTGGGATTGAGTTTGAGTTATGATATTGTGAAGGCGCATGGGGGGGAATTGTCCGTGAGGACTCCTTTGGAGAAAGTCAACTCAAATGAAGGTGAAGGTGCTGAGTTTATTTTTGCTTTACCATTAAACCGTGTTTAAAAAGATATACCATTAATTAAAAAAATCATTTAAGACTGATAAACAAAAAGCCACATGAATCCAGTTTTTTTACATACTAATTCCATAATGTCCTTTGTAATGGTGTTGGTTACAACTGGAATGCTAATTTACGCCAAAAACGTTCCTGAAAAGACAAAACTCAGGAAATGGGTGATGTTTTATTATGCCTTTCAGGTGGCATGGTTTTCAGGCGATATGCTGAGGGGAAGCCTACACCCCTATTTAACCGGTTCAATTTTTTATCAATTACAGGTATCCTTTTGGTTTGCTCCTGCTCTTTCCGGGACCCTGATAATACTTACTCAAATTTGTTATCTTTTTATTAAAGATACTTTTCCCAAAGAACGCAAAATGATTCTAAAAGTGAGCATTTTGTATTTTTCCGGATTCGTAGGATTTAATATTTATAATGAATTTTACAATCAAAGTGACGAAAATGCCATGCAAATAGCTGGCTTCTTGAGCGGTTTCATTTGGAATTCATGGCAGGTGGTAGTATGTCTTCGGAAGGCTGGAATTTTAAGAAAATCGAATTCCAAAGTTGCCATGGGCCACAAATACCTAGCAACAGTGATTGGAGTGGGGTATGTCCTTCCTAGTATTACAACCATCATTTTCGGAGTCTATTCTCCGATGGGTTTCTGGTTTTATTTTGTTTTAATCTGGTTTGGAAACATTGCTGAAATTACCATTTACATTATTTACTCTATTCTTCCGGCTAATTTCAAGGTTAAGGTTGTGGGGTTTACATTTCTCACTGTAGTTTCAGTGCTTTTAATTGTTACGCTTGTATTCTTTCCACCATTAGTTCCTTCAGATATTCCTCAGAGGCTACTCCAACAGGAAGGACTGCGGAAATTGTTTCTCATTTTTATTTTGTCGACTATCGTGGTGGTGGTTGGACTCTCAAAAATCCTTCAATTTAGTTTAATTTTGCCCTTAAAACGACTATTAATTGGGGTGGAGCAAGTAAATCAAGGAAATTTTTCTTCTCCTGTGCCTATAGGTATGCCCGATGAAATAGGGCACTTGACAAGGAATTTTAACAAGATGACAAAATCCCTTAAACGAGCAAATGAACAATTATCCAACCATGCTGAAAATTTGGAATTTCAGGTTGCTGAACGTACCTCAGAAATTTTAATTCAACGCGACAATTTAAGTAAAGCATTACAGGATTTGAAATCCACCCAAGCCCAGCTTATCCAATCCGAGAAAATGGCATCCCTTGGAGAACTCACCGCTGGGATAGCCCATGAGATTCAGAATCCACTGAATTTTGTGAATAATTTTTCGGAAGTAAGTGCGGAGCTGGTTGAGGAGATTCAAGACATAAGACGC
>NZ_JBGTCA010000077.1:0-2961 GCF_041749095.1 Aquiflexum sp.
GAAGGACAAGTTCATGAGGAATGAAATAAAAAGGACTGATATCATCAAGTCTGACACCATCCAAATGAGTGGCCAATGAATCCCGCTTTTGGGCATCAAGTCTTAATCCGTATTTCTGCATTTCTTCTACATGAACTGCAATGGTATTGGCAGAATCTTGCTCTGCGATCTCTAGGGGATTTGAGATAATGGAATGCCAGGAAACAGGGGTTTCGTTTAACCTGATGTCTTTTAATTTTAATTGGGGCTTTTTCTTTCTTTTATTGACTGTCTTGTAATCAAATCTTACCAAACCCGTGTTACTACTTTCTGTCGCGGCCCAGATTATTCCATCCCGATCCAAAAACATGGTCTTCTTTCCAACTGGATTTATATCTTTTACCGGGAATCCTGTACTGATATGATACCAGTCAGATCCACCTATTTTAGAAAAATTGGATTCTTCCATGGAAGGAATGTCAAATAGCTGAATTCCCTTTACCGAACCCACAGCGATTTTCCCCTCAGGTAGCGGAAGTACCTGAACTGCTTGTTTGTTCACAAGACCATCTTCTTTGGTCAAGTGTCTGAAATCAAGTTTTTTCGACGGATTGTTTTTTAATTGCCTTAGCTGATCCGAATCCAAGAAGACAATTCCATCTGAAGTAGCTAACCAGAGATTATCGTTTCCATCCTGGGAAATGTCATTGACCAAAATTTGTACGCCTTGTTCTGGACCATAATGGGCGAATACCCCATTTTCAAAAAGGGTAAGTCCATACCAAGAGGCAATCCAGAAGTTACCATGCGAATCTATAAAAATCTCCTTGATCTCCTCAGGAGCGCCAAGCCCTGATTGGTAAAATGTAATTGCCTCTCCATCGAAACTGGCCAGTCCGCTTTCCAAAGCAAACCAATAATTTCCCTGCTTATCCTGTGTGATATCGAAAACTTCTTTGCCCGGCAGCCCTTGTTCTGAACCGTAATGAAGAAATCTTTTTCCGTCAAACCGGGAGATACCGTTGGATCCTCCAATCCAAAGGTCTCCATTTTTGTCCTGATATGTACATTTGACTGTATTTTCAACTAAACCCCCATGAGTTCTGCTAAAAGTAGTGAATGAATAATGGTCATATTTGTGTAAACCAAGAATAGAACCAAACCAAATGTTGCCTTCCCTATCCTGAAAAATATTATCTATAATTGCGGTTTCTTTAAAACCCTCATTCTTTGTGAAATTGGTAAATGCATCTCCTTCAAATCTACTTATTCCGGCTTCTTCTGTACCAATCCAGATTGTTCCATCCTCTGCTACTGCTATGTCCCGGGTTCCGTTTTCCAACAGCCCTGTTGCTGTTGTATGGGATTGAAATTCATAGCCATCAAATGAACTGATACCATAAGAAGTTGCCAGCCACAATTTACCATCCGAATTTTCAGCTATTCCCCAAACCAGATTATCAGCTAAGCCATCTTCCACAGAGAAATTTTCAAATGTCTTGCCTTCATACCTACTCAATCCAGAAACTGTGCCTAACCACAAGGGGCCATTTTTCTGCTGCTTCACAGTCAGTACAGCATTTGAAGGGATACCATTGTCGATGTTAAAGATTTCGATTTTTTCCCCTGACATTTTGTTAAGCCCCCCAACTCCCCCAAACCACATTGTCCCTTCCAAATCTTTGTCCATCCCTAAAATAAAATTTCCGGCAAGTCCATCTTCAGAACCGATGACAGTAAATGAATTTCCATCATATTTGACAATCCCAGCATCATAGGTACCAAACCAGATATTTCCTTCTAGGTCTTCCCCTATACTCCAAATAATATTTGAGGACATGCCTTCAAGTGTCCGGTATTTGGTGAACTTTTTGCCATCATATTTGCTGACTCCTCCAGAATTGGAAGCAAACCAAATGTTACCTCTACTGTCTTCAAAAATCCGGACGATGGCTTCATTGGGCAAGCCATGATCCACGGTGAAGTTTTTGAACTCCAATCCATCAAAACGGCTGACACCTCCACCATAAGTTCCAATCCAAAGATCGCCTCTGCTGTCAATTACCACACTTCTGACAGCATCAGCCGCTAACCCATCTTCAGAGGTATAATTTTTAAACAACCCTCTACCACCCTTACCGATCAAAAAAGGCAATCCCTGATCGTTTAATTTTATATTGCCGTCTTCATCAATCAAAACAGGCAGTGGGTAAACCTGTGGTGGTTCGAGTTCTACAATTTGCCTTTCTCCTGCAATATTGATTCTTTCATAGGTAGTACCTTTCTTTACGGGAAATGGGATTACCCGAGGTTTGGACATTTCACTCAGCAGAAAGGTTGGTGGTTGGAGCGAATCAGGAAGGTCTGAGATATAGGTTATTTCTGGGTTGAGGAATGGCTTAGTTAACTTATTTTCTTCTGAAGCTGATCTAAAAGAAGGATTTTGCTTAGTACAACTTGAAAAGGAGTAGCTTAAAAAAACCAAAAACAAAGAGAGACAATATTTGGTGGAAAGAGGAGGTAGATGGAGAAAATTAAGATGTTTTTCCATTTGGATCAATGAAAGAGGAAACACAAAATACAAAATCTAAAATATTTGATTTCAATTCAACCAAAATTTATCTTTTTCCTCTAAAGCTTTTAAATATTCTTGGGTTTGTTTGTAGCCTTTGTTTTGGATATTTTTCCATTTATTGTTTTCCAAAAATCCTACCCCCTGCAAGTCCAGTTCAAAGTATAAGGAGACCTTTGATTTGGTGCTCTCTTGTTTTTGACGGCTGTTGATGGTCAAAGAGTTGATTAATATTGAAGGGAGATTGGGGATTTTATATCTCTTTTTCCTGAATATCTTATCCCAAAAAACCGACCATGAACTTGGGGTTTCTTCATAATTGACTTTACGGGTTGAATATCCTGCCAGGGCAACTGCGATAATATTCCCAACTGGATATTGGTACATGGGCTCAATGGGCAAATTATCCA
>NZ_JBGTCA010000078.1:0-2384 GCF_041749095.1 Aquiflexum sp.
TACAGTTGGGTTTTTGAAAAAACTGCCGGAATTACCAATTTTCTTTGGGTCGGGCAGTTTGCTTTTTCTAATGTGAATCACTGCTTTACTAATGGCATCAATACTTAGCTCTTCCACGCCCATTTCGGATAGGGTATGTAAAATAGCTCCATAGCTGGTTTGAAATACAGGTTTTTTCTTTAACCTGAATATTACCCTGGTAATTATATATTGATCTTTTAAATCATTTTTGAACACACTTTCCCGATATCCAAACCTACAATCATCAAAACTGAATTTTCTTTCCTTCAAAGTTTCCCTGTGAATAGCAGAAAGATGGTGGAATACCTCCTTTAACTCCACCCCGTATGCGCCGATATTTTGCATGGGTGAGGCACCTACAGTTCCGGGAATCAGCGAAAGGTTTTCAACTCCGGCCCAACCCTTATCGATACAGTACATAACCAATCCATGCCAGTTTTCACCTGCACCCACACATACCAACACCTCCTCATCATTTTCCTCCAGTATTTCAATTCCTTTTATTTCTATTTTCAAGACCAATGCATTTAGGTCTTTTGTCAATAAAATGTTACTTCCTTCACCCAATATGATCAGCGGAAGATTGAGCTCCCGGGCTTTTCGGACTCCTTCTTTAATTATGGTTTCGTTTTGTGCAGCAACAAAATATCTTGCCTTTTTATCAATTCCAAAGGTGTTGAATGGCTGCAACGAGATGTTTTCTTGTATATTCATGGTCTCAAAATGTAATTGCGAATTAAGGAAGATTTTAACCCATTAGAAAGCTTAACCGCAAATACCAGTTTTATCAATAAAAATTTATGAAAGAAATGGTTATCAACGGGGTTCGAATCAGACCCGGCCAGACCCTCAATATTGCCATTGCCATTGCCCGACTTCCCACCCACACTTTGATTGATTTACCCATTTTTATCAAAAGGGCAAAAGAGGAGGGTCCCGTGGTACTGATTTCAGGTGGTGTGCATGGGGATGAAATCAACGGCATTGTGGCGGTAAAAAGAATGCTCGAAGAAGACCAACTCAATCCTGAAAAGGGAACCCTGATTTTTATTCCCTTGGTAAATGTTTATGGGTTTTTGAGCAACAGCCGCACCTTTCCAGACGGAAGAGACCTGAACCGAAGTTTCCCGGGTAGCAAACGAGGTTCGTTGGCCTCCCAGATTGCCTTTATTCTCAGCAATGAAATTATTCCTCTTATCGATTATGGTATTGACATTCACACCGGAGGGAGAATGATTTCCAACTATCCCCAGGTCCGGGTGGATTTTAAAGATACAAAAGCATTGGAACTGGCAAAATCCTTTGGCACCCATTTTATTCTTAACTCTCCCCACATTGACAAAACCTTTAGAAAGGAGGCATATAAAAGAAGAAAGCATATTTTGGTGTACGAAGGAGGAGAATCTATGCGGATGGATGATTACGCCGTGGAGGAGGCTGTTGCAGGAACGCGAAGATTGTTGATTCATTTGGGCATGATAAAAGGAGATCCCGACCCAAAGGATACGCTGATCATCAAAGAAAGCTCCTGGACAAGGGCCAAAGTTTCCGGAATATTTGCATCTTCTGTCCAATTGGGTGATTCAGTAAAAAAAGGACAAATGATGGCCAAAATCACTGATCCTTATGGTCAGGTAAAAGTACCGGTGAAAAGCCCAAGCAATGGATATGTGGTAGGATTGAACAACAATCCCGTTGTCAATGCCGGAGATGCATTGGTGCATATCGGTCGTGATTGATGAAACAAAAGCCTTTCTGAGCTTTGCGAGAACAATCTGTACGATTCCCAATAAAAAAATTCCGCGCAAAGACCGCCAAAAATAGAAACACGCGGAGACCGCAAAGAATCAACCTTTTTCTGCGTTCATCTGCGTAATCAGCGGGAAAAATTCTCCCGCAGGTACCGCTGATTTCCGCTGATAATTTTCTGTGTTCATCTGGTGCGCCACGAGGAGTGTGTTTCTGTGGGAGTTGTTATATGAATTTGTATTACAATAGTGAGGCGAAAACGGGAAGAAAAAACTCTCCATCTGTAATAAATACAGCTGTTCGGGCACCCAGCTCGCCTCTATCTTCCATATCAAATGTAACAGCAGAAAAGGTACCATAACTTCCTGCTGTAGAAATTTGGGAAAATCTTACTTTCGCATCGTCCCTCACACCTGATACATTTTTTAATTTTGATGCGCCAAAAGCTTTTTTGTTTTCATCAAAGTAAACCAAAGCAATCCGGGCAATATCGACATCATTGACAGTCAATGGGTCCTGCATTTCATATTCTATACCTGTTTCAATTCTATCTGTTGATCTCAATGATATGACAAGAGAATTTACATTTGGATCACTCTCACTGACCATTGTTA
>NZ_JBGTCA010000079.1:0-9351 GCF_041749095.1 Aquiflexum sp.
GAAATCAGTCCCTATTCCATGATTTTATTTAATGTGATGAAGGGAGCAGTTACCCGGGTGGGCCCGGAAGAAACCCCCTTCCCCTACCGGGGTAAACAATGGTATTTCGATATCACCCCACAATGGCTGGATCCTGAAGAAGCTGACCATCTGATTGCATGGACCAGGTCTTTTTGGAAAGAAGTTGAGCCCCATACCCACGGGACTGCTGTAAACTGGCTGGCCGATGACGACGGTTTAGATCGGATCAAAGTGGCCTACGGACCGAGTTATTCCCGCTTGGCCAAACTAAAGCACAAATATGATCCTGAGAATTTCTTTAGGCTAAACAATAATATACTGCCCAATATGAATGGGTAAAAGTTCAATTCAAAAATATGTGCTAAAATTATAACAACATGAAAAATCAACTTAAAATTTCAGCGATTCTTACCAACGAATTTGGGTTAAGAAACATTTTCCTTACCATGTTAATGGGGATCCTATGTTATCCGGTCTTTGGCCAAATGAGTGAAACAAAAACTGAAAATAAACCCATGGTTAATTCTTTGCGCACGGGAACAGGGGAGGTGATATCAGTCCATGGTATCCAACTTAAATCGGATATAAACACTTCAGATTTCGAAAAATGGGTAATTGAATATTGGAATCCTGCTATGGAAGGTGTATTTCCCGGGGTTAAGAGCTTCATTACTATGGGAGACAATAGAGGAGATGCAATAGGGAAATATGCTTACGTGCTTATTTTTGATTCTCTTAAAACAAGGGATGCATACCTTCCTGAAGCAGGGAAACACTCCGATTGGTTTAAGGAAATTTATTACAGCCCCAATAGATACTTGTATGAAGAGTTATTCGAATTTGTTGAATCAGAGGCATTTTCCAAATATTCTTCATGGGTGGTTCTTAGGTGAAATAGCATGGATTAATGAAAGATGGATTGACGAATATTGGAACTTGGAATGGCAGGATTTAATTCCTGGTTTCCAATCCTATGTCGCCAAGAGAGAACAGGATTATTCATACTTCTTGGTATTTAATTCCAAAAGAATAAAAAACCCAAATCTCACATATTCAGACAAAAACACAGAATGGTATAGGGAATTGATCTATTATTAACCTACCAAACATCTTTATGATGAACTGTTTGAATACATCGAGATAAATCCGTTTTTCGATAACAGGAACTGGATTGAAATAAAATGAGAAAGAAGGGAGGAAATTCAATCTAGAAAGTTGACTTTGGGGAGGAACCTGGGTTCTTTTCCATCAAATTTTAGTATTGCATTTATCCATTGAATTCGGGTTTTTCGATTATAAATAAATCAAACTAAATCAACCAACAGTACAGCAATAGTAAAATAGAATGATCCAAAAGGTTGTTTAAGAATTATTTTAGTCGGGTTTTTTCAATAAGTGAATCATTAAAACAAAGTTTTTACCCATGTACCATATTTCATTTTGTGAAGTATGGCACAAAGTAAAAAATGTCAATAAGAGACGTGCCCTGGCGCAACCACTACGACCGCTTGCACTTGCATACCAACAAAAGGGTTTCCAATTTGCCCTATAAAAGATTTGACAGTACCATACCCCGATATCCAAGTCGGCTACAAGTGGTAGATTCAATTCACAAATGTATTTTTAATCATGGCAATAAGTTGACCTGACTCAATTGCTATCCGGGTTTTCAATGAATCTGATAGCAGGGCCTTCCTGGAAGTTTTCAGACATTAGATGAGGTAATTGGCCATCAATAAGCGGCTGTAATTCTGGCGCAAGATAACGTAGCAACTGCGCAGGCAGCGAGCTTGTGAAAGCATGACCTGAAGCTTCACGGCCTGAAACATATACGGTAATGGTACCGAAAAAATGATCACCAATGAAAAATACAAGTGTTGAGGTACGGTTCAAGGCCCTTGATTCCAGCAACGTGCCCCTTGGCCCGAAAACCTGGATGCGATTATTCCCGGTACCGGTTTTAGCACCGACAGTCAAAACCTCGCCCTCTGATGTTTTCATAGTACCGGCAACTCTGCGTCCAGTACCCTGTTCCACAACATTGACCATCGCATCGTGCACCACAGCTGCTACTTCGGATGAAAGCACACGCACACCTCTGGCAGGCTCACGTTCCATAACCGTTTCGTAGGGTGTGCCAAAGGCAAAGTGTAGGTTTTCCATACGGGCCATTGGCATTCTAATGCCGTCATTCAGTATGATGCCAACCAGTTCGGCAAGAGCACTTGGTCTGTCGGCAGAAGAGCCTATGGCTGTGGCGTAGGAGGGTACCAGAGAAGGGAAAGGATAACCCACTCTCTGCCATGCCCGGTGCATCTCAGCAAAAGCGTCTTTTTCGATTACCTGCCAAATCCGGTTGTCCTGGGCTCGTTTACGATTGAGTTTGAAAAGCCATCCGTACACTTCCTTGCGGACGTCAGCGCTTGCTTCTATCCAGTCGGTCCTGCTGGCCCTGGGATTATGATAGAGATAGGAAACAAGCCATAATTCGAGCGGATGGACACTGGCCAGGTATCCGCGGTCCTGCCAGTTGAGTGGTTCAATGCCGGCCCGGTTGAACGCGACGATCTCGTCCAGGACGGCAGGTTTTGGGTGAATATCCCTGATGGCAAGGAACTGTTCCATTGAAGCTTCGGGCCGGATGGAACGGAAAATCCAGGCTGCACGCCTAGGATTGGTTTGGCGGTCTTTCAGTGCTTCGCTGATCAGTTCATCTCCATTTTTATCTCTGTATTTACGGTAAAACTGATCCATGAACTGTCGCCCTTCCATATCGGCAAAGCGGGATAAATA
This sequence comes from Aquiflexum sp., assembly GCF_041749095.1. Taxonomy (GTDB): domain Bacteria; phylum Bacteroidota; class Bacteroidia; order Cytophagales; family Cyclobacteriaceae; genus Aquiflexum. Next base: position 2,815 of record NZ_JBGTCA010000079.1, read on the forward strand.
CTCCATGCGGCCCGGGTGGTGAGGATCGTCGAGCACACTGGTGGGGTTGCCCGGCAGAGACCCGGCGTAGTAATTAACAATGTCCCTCATCAGCCGGATAAAGGGAAGGTTAACAGAGTGGTTAAAAGCCTCGGCTACAGTCATCATCCGACCCTCGTGTTTGCCGTCGAAGTTACTGAATGTATGCACCCCGCCACCGGTAAAAAAACGCTCAGCTGTGCTTGCGGAATATTTGCGCTGCAGTGCCGCTTCAAGTAATTGCCGCCTGGTTGCATCAGAATGATTTGCCAAGTAATCAAGGGCCCAGCGGTTGATCGCGTTTCTTCCGGGAACTTGAATTTGCCGGAGTTCCACTGGTGTGACACCTGCATAAGTCTCATAAAGGTCGCTGATAATCTCAAGATAATTTATGAGCACCCTAAGTTTGGCTGTGGATCCCAGCTCGAGCTTTGTACCGCTGTTGATGTTTAGGGGATTGTCGACATTGTCAGTCTGAACACGAAGTAAATTGCCCCGGGACGTTCTTTCATAAAGTACCACCGCATAATTAATCTTTTCCGGGTCACCGGAAATAAGCCGCCACCCTTCGAATCCTGTCTTTCGGATAAATTCGGGATCATGCAGCTGCTGAAGCACTTGTGTAACAGCCTGCTGCACCTCTTTGTTAAAAGTGGTTTGAACAGTTAGATCGAACCGATCGAGATCGTAGAGGCTGTTGACCTGAAGCATATCCAGCAGTTCTGTGCGGACAGCGTTGGCATCCTTACGGTCTATAAAGGAGATAACGGCCTGCTTTGGGGCAACCCGGCGCAGATCTGTGCTCACCTGGTATTCAGGGTGATGCAGATCGGGGGAAATCACCCCTTCACGCAACAGCATTTTCGAGTAAATATCCGTCAGCCGGTTCAGCTGCAGGAGGCCTTCCGGCGTTGTAAGGTAATAGGAGGGGCGCCTCTGGGCAAGAAACAGGCTGAGTACACGTCGGAAAATTTCAGATCTTACTTCCTGTTCTTCTTCTGTCAGATCATCTGCATGGGCAAAAAGAAGGCTATTGTAATCTTCGAACCCGATGCTGTACCAAGCCCACATACCATCGCCCAAACCGATTACTTCCCCAAAACCGGGAATTGCGGCAAGCGGCAGCGCATTGAAATAGTTGAGTACGATACTTTTCCGGGACTCAAGTGTTTGCTCCCCGCCAAGATAGCTCCGGAACGAAGCAGACAACATCTGGCGGATTTTTTGCGCGACATTTTCTGTGATTCCCTCCGGTGAGTGGCGCACTTTTTCAAGCTGTGTGGCAAGTGTACTTCCTCCCGGCACCCGCCGCGGGCTGCCGATCTTGGACAGGGCTTTTTCCATAGCCGCTTTCCCAAGCCGGTTCCAATCAATGGCGGGATTCATATATGGATTGCTAGGGTTGAGCAGTGTGCGGTTTTCAATAAATAACAGCGTTTGGACAAGTACCGGGGGAATATCATTATAGCTTTCATACACCCTGTGCGGAAATCTGTTCATATAGATCTGTTCTCCGTCATCAGCCAGTAAGGTTAGCCCTGCCTGGTTTTTCTGATGATAAATCGGGTGGATGCCGGATTTTGTCAGCTTATGCATCCGGTCAGAAACCCGGGCCTGTGCATTAACATGATATCCGCGACCTGAAAGGGTTGTAATAAATTGAGGTAGTTGGGCATACCCAAGCCTCAAATCGTATGGTCCGCGGGTGGGAGACAATGGTGTGGCTGCCGGGCCTGCTTCGGTATGAAAAATCAAATCCCTGGAAACGGAGGAAAAGTACCATGCCTGCATTCTCGAAGTGTGTACTTCGAATAATGCGAGCATTGTAATCAGGAGTAGAACTATGGCAATAAAGACCCATAACTGATACTTGGGTCTGCTAAGGATCAGTTTCCAATGCGCCGTCACTCTTTCACCAAACGACTTTTGCAATCTCTCAAACCCGGTTAACATTTTTCAGCAACTACGCTTAAATTAATGTATCTGTAAAAGCTCTCAGGAGTTATTTTTCGTGCTAATCTTATAGCATGGTCACACCCCTCCTCAGAAAAGATTTCCTAAAAGCTTGATTATTAATAGTTTAATTTTGATGAAAAGGTACTTTTTTTTTTAGCTCGCTGCCTTTTTCTTTTTTATAAATATACCGCTTTTGGAACTGAAATCAGCCTTTTGGGGAAGTTTTTCCATCATGGAAATTAATGAAATACTGATGGAGGCGGCAATGAAAATCCCGTGTCACAAAATCAAGAGAGCCACTGTGGATGCCGGTTTGAAATTAATCAAACATTATATCTAAAGGGTACAGTAGCATTTAAAAAGGAGGGGGATTTATAATTTTTCTTCAAATATATTATAGGATATTCATTTTATTTTTTTGTATTTTTAGTAAAAAGATTTGATCCAAACCTAGATCATTTAGTCATTCTATAATAATTGAAAGCCAACAAAATGGGATTGACGAAGAGATTCAAATTTTTTTAATGTTTTCCTTTTTCAATTCGTTCTTAAATTAACCAATTATCAGCGATGAAATTTAGCTCCCTATTTCTTTTATTGGTTTTGCTTCCCTATTTATCATGTCTTAAGGCACAAACAGACTGGTCTTTTGAGCATTTATCAGAACAGGACGGACTTTCGCACAACAGGATTTTAAGTATTTATCAGGACAGGGAGGGTTTTATCTGGTTTGGTACATGGGAGGGACTGAACAGGTTTGACGGGTACACTTTTACAGTATTCCAACCAGATCCGGACAAAGCATCGAAAACCCTAAGCCATAACGTTATTTCCGATATAACAGAGGACAGAGATGGACAGTTGTGGCTGGCTTCCCGTGGAGGCGGTTTAAATCATATTGATAAAAGAAGCGGTAAAGTAACTACTTACCTGCTGGATTCCATAGGCGACCATTACTGGAATGCCCTGACTGATATTTTTATAGACAGCAATGGAGATTTCTGGGTTAGTGGGGCCGGGGGATTAGCCAAATTTGAATTAGGAAACCGTACTTTTACCTGTTTCCCTTCCCCGGAAGAAGAAACGATGATTGTGTCCGTAGCGGAAGATCCTATGGGTAGGTTATGGGCCGCTTCACCGGGAAAGTTGTATCATTTTGACCGTAATTCCGGAAAATTCATTCCTTTCTCATTGGGTTCTTACCCGTCTGTGAGAATCACTTCACTGCATGTTGACAAGGAGGGTATTCTTTGGGTGGGTACCAATGGGGATGGGCTATTTCGCTTGGATACCCGAAGTCCCTCTCCCCAGCTTAGTCCATATAATCCCGGGGGGCTAATTAATAAAATTATTAATGGGACTCTGGGTAAACTATACGAAGACAATTCGGGATTTATATGGCTGACTACCACTAACGGGTTACAGCGCATAAATAAAAAAACGGATGAGGTTCTTACCTTTAAGTCCGATCCCCTTTATTTAGGAAGTTTAAGCAACAATACCGTGGAATCAGTCCTGATGGACGATAAAGGTCACCTTTGGGTGGGCACCACCAATGGCATCAATAAATGGAAAGCCAATAATAAAGATTTCCGGTCTTTCCAGATAAAGCCTTCCCCTGATCTTTTTCATTTGGATGAAAATAACATTACTCATCTTGTAGAAGATGAAAAGGGAGTATTATGGCTGGGGAATTCGGGTAAAACAAGGGATTCCAAAATACCAGGTGGAGGATTGTTCCAATTTGACCCAATACTTAACGAGTTCGGTAAAATCAACCTCCCCTTTGCCGGTTCATCAGGAATGTCCAAAAACCAGTTCTTTGTCCCTTATCAGGATCACAGTGGTAATATGTGGATAGGAACGGATGAAGCATTATTTGGCCGGGAAAAAGGAACTGACAAATTCATCCGGCACCCTACTGAAGTTCGGGTGCAGATTATAGCAGAAGATCAATCGGGTAATTTATGGTTTGGCGGCACCAAGGGAGGCTACATTTTCCAAGGAGCCCTTGTAAATTTTGATCCGGAAACTAAGGAATTTACTTATTACTGGTACGATCCGAAAAATGAAAGGGGATTAAATTTCCACAATATCAGCTCAATAATGGTAAGTCAAACCGGGGACATTTGGGCTGCAACTCCTGGCAGAGGGATCAACCGTTTTGATCCCAAATCGTCAAAATTCACCTTTTACAGACCCCAACATCCAACTGAAATTGGAAGTATAACGGATAAAGACATCAGGGCCATTTACGAAGATTCCCGTGGCATAATTTGGGTGGGGACTAATCAGGGAGGCCTCAGCCGCTTTGACGCCGGAACTGAAAAATTTGTATCTTATACAGTCAACCAAGGCTTGCCAAGTAACCATATTGAAAGCATTGTGGAAGACCATCGGGGTAATCTGTGGATAGGAACCAGCAAGGGTCTCTCCCAATTGGATCCAAAAACCATGACTTTCCAAAATTACAGCACCTTGGACGGATTGCCCGGTAATTTTTTTTATCAGGGTAGTAAAAGCCATAAAAATGGAAAATTATATTTTGGAACCACCAATGGTTTCGTGGTTTTTCACCCTGACAGCATCAAGGACAATAACAATCTTCCACCAGTGTATATAACAGGATTGAAAGTATTCGAAAAAAACCTTTTAATACCGACGGAAGAAAAGTTGGAATTACCATTTGATGAAAATTTTATCTCATTTGATTTTGTTGCATTGGATTATACAGCCCCTGATAAAATCCGATATGCTTATCAATTGGAAGGAGTAGATAAGAATTGGGTCCATACAGGGAATATCAGGTCTGCCAGTTATACTGATCTTAAACCGGGAAACTATACTTTCCGGGTGAAGGCTTCCAATAATGACGGGTTATGGAATGAAGAAGGAGCATCAGTCACCATCAGCATCCTTCCCCCATGGTGGGGGTCCTGGTGGGCTTATGTAGGTTATAGTTTCCTTATTCTGATAAGTCTTTTATTGGCAAGGCGAGAAATTGTACGGCGGGAGAGGCTTAATGCCAGTCTGCTTATTCAGCAGGTGGAAGCAGAAAGGCTACGGGAGATGGACACCCTCAAATCTCGGTTTTTTTCCAATATCTCCCACGAATTCCGAACCCCATTATCACTGATACAGGGTACAGTAGAGGATTTTTTACTGCAGGAAAAGCCTTTTGCAGATCGGGCTTTGGGCTATAAGCTCATTCACCGCAGTGCCGATCGGCTCCTTCAACTAGTTAATCAGCTCTTGGACTTGTCACGTTTGGAAGCTGGTAAATTGCACCTTCAACTTAAACCTGGAGAAATCGTGGGTTATTTGACTTTGATGGCTAGTTCATTCTCATCCTTATTTGAAAACAAGGGAATACATTATAAGTTTTTTCTACCTAATGGGTCACTGTGGGTGATGTTCGATGAGGATAAACTGGAGAAGATCCTTTCAAACCTGCTCTCCAACGCCTGCAAATTCACTCCCCCAGGTGGTGAAGTATTACTCGAAATTAAAGAAGAGCGGCACGATTCTGCAATAGCCTGGTTAAGTATTTCCGTCCGGGATACCGGAATTGGTATTTCTAAAGAACTAATATCCCGTGTGTTTGAACGCTTTTTTCAAGCTGACCTGTCTGCGACCAGAACATTTGAAGGAACAGGTATTGGGTTAGCGCTTACTAAGGAACTGGTAGAATTGCAGGGTGGCACCATCACCGTGGAAAGTAAGCCAGGTGAGGGCAGTCTATTTCAAATCCTTCTTCCCTTTCAGTTTATCGAAGTGCCCGAGCCAAACATTCAGAATAAGTTGCCGATCAAAAATAATGAATTGTCGGAGCAGCAACCCATATTTTTATCTGAATCAGCCAATACAAATGAGCATGAACAAAAACCTAAAAAGGATCAAACAAGTGTACTGGTGATAGAAGACAATGCAGATCTCTGTCATTTTATTAAAAATAGCCTTCCGGCTGAATTTGCTATTTATGAGGCAAGGGATGGGAATATAGGGTGGAAAAAGGCATTGGAATTGGGGCCTGACCTGATTATCAGTGATGTCATGATGCCCGGGTTAGATGGGATCAATCTCTGTCAACGGCTGAAGACTGATGTGCGCACCAGTCATATAGCAGTCATTCTCCTGACAGCAAAAGCGGATGTGGAAAGCAAAATGGCAGGATTGGAAATCGGAGCGGATGAATATCTGACCAAGCCTTTCAGCATTAAGGAACTGGAACTTCGGGTACTTAACCAAGTGGCATACAGAAAGCGGTTGAGGGAGCGATTCAGCCGATCTATATCTTTGGTTCCGATCGAAAATGTGGTCCATTCTGTAGATGAGCAGTTTTTGCAAAAAGTGATGGGGATATTGGAGGCCCACGTAGCCGACCCCTCATTTGATCTTTTATTATTCGGCCGTGAACTTGGACTTAGCCGGGTACATCTTCACCGTAAGTTAAAATCACTTACTGATCAATCACCTGGGGATCTGATCCGCACCTTCCGGCTCAAAAAAGCAGCTAAATTAATGGAACAGCAAACCGGCAATATCAGTGAAGTGGCTTATGCA
>NZ_JBGTCA010000080.1:0-4122 GCF_041749095.1 Aquiflexum sp.
GCCCATCTTTTCTAGACGGAATTTTATTAAGACCTCTTCCCTGATAGCTACGGGAGTTGGCGTTTATCCACTCACCGCTTTTGTAGGATCGGCAAAAGAAGACAATGTGTCTTTTATAGAAGTCAAAGGTCAAGTTAGGTCCGGGGGAAAAGGAATTCTTGGGGTGAGTGTTTCTGACGGGAAGCGTGTTTATCAAACAGATAGTAAGGGGAGATTTGGATTTTTGACCGACCGGCCATTTGTTTTTCTTTCTTATCCCTCAGGATATCAGTTTGATTTGTTGGAAAATGGATCAGTGAATTTTTTTAGAAAATTGGATTTTACCCAAAAGACCAATCAATTGCTTTTTGACCTTAAACCTGTGAAAAACCCCGATGAAAAACACCATTTTTTGATCATTGCTGATCCTCAGGTACAGACAGGTGAGGAAGCAGACCTGTTTATCAAGGAATCTTGTTCGGATCTTTTAGAGACCAAAAAAAGACTGGAAGATCCAAATTTATTTGGCATTGGTTGTGGAGACCTTGTTTTTGACAATTTCGATCTTTTCGCAAAATACAATGAAGGTATCCTTTCCACAGGTATTCCTTTTTTCCAGGTACTTGGCAATCACGATATCAATTTGGATGCTAGGTCCAATCACACGAGTCAGGAACCTTTTATTTCCCAATATGGACCACCTTACTATTCCTTCAATAGGGGAGAAACCCATTATGTGGTTTTATGTGATGTGTTTTCCATGGGCAACAGGCAATATTATGGTTATTTGGATGAGGTTCAGCTTTCTTGGCTGAAAGAAGATTTGGCCAATATTCCCAAAGAGAAACCTTTGGTTGTTTTCTTACATATCCCCTCATTTTCACATGTGGTAGAATATAATCCCGGTAGGGATGTCAACAAGGAATCAGTGGTCAATCGGGAAGCATTAAATCAGATTCTTGATGGATATCAGGTTCATTTAATTTCGGGCCATGTGCATTGGAATGAAAATACAGTAATTGGAAATGTATTTGAACACAATACCGGGGCAATCAGTGGGGCATGGTGGTCAGGGGAGATTTGTTATGATGGCACACCCAAAGGTTATGGTATTTATCACTCTGATAAGGGAGATTTTTCTTGGAAATATAAGAGTATCGGCAAGAGCATTAATTCCCAGATCAGAACTTACCCCAAAGGTGCCCACCCTGATTTCCCGGATTCTTGCTGCATCAATATCTGGAACTGGGATTTGGATTGGAAAGTGTTCTGGTATGAAAATGGGATTAAAGCGGGTGAACCTAGAAGGGAGATTACAACAGACCCTATGGCAATGGAAATCTATGCACCTGATAAACCCAAAAAACATCCTTGGATCAGCCCACAGAAAAATGCGCACATGTTTTTCTTTGAACCTAACGACCCGTCAGCAGTCATCAAAATTGAAGTTATTGATCGCTTCGGTAATATTTACTCCGATACAATTGCTTAAATTAAGCCCTGATCCTGATTTTTGAAATAACACCACTAATGACAAACAAATCCTCAATTGAAAGTATTAGGGAAGAGCTCCTGGCCCTTGAAACCAAAATGGCCACAGAGGTGGGACTTAGGCTTAACCTGCTAAGGGGTCTACATCCTGCCCAGTTTGAATCCGGTAAAAACTTAATTGAATACCTGACCTTGCGAAAAGAGGATCTTAGAGGCCTTCAGGATGAACTGCATATCCATGGCCTTTCTTCCTTGGCAAGTTCTGAAAGCCATATCCACAGACAGGTTCAGGCAATTTTGGAAAGATTGGAAAAAAGCTATACGGAAGAAGAATTGGATATTTGTACTTACTCCTTCAGCAAAAAAAAGATCAGGGACAAAAGCCAGCAGCTTTTTGGAAAACAGCTATTAGATGATATCCCTTCGCTGATGGTCACTTTTGATTCAGGTTTTGCTGATAATTATGCTCTGATTAAGTCACTCTTGTTGAGCGGAATGAATGTAGCCAGGATCAACTGTGCCCATGATGATGAAGCCACCTGGTCCAAAATGATCCGAAAACTTAAAAAAGCCTGCAAACAGACAGGTCTGGACTGCAAGATATACATGGATCTGGCCGGTCCTAAAATCCGGACCAAACTTCTCTGCAAAGGCAGGACGGAAGGCGAAACCAAAATCAAAGATGGGATGCTGATCTGGTTGGCCGAAGAAGAGAAAGGGTTTGGGGATGGGGATGTAGTCATCAGCCCCAATGAACCGGGGATTATTTCCATGCTCAAAAAAGGGGACAGGGTATTGATTGATGACGGGAAATTCGGAGGAATTGTCGAAAAAGTTAAAAAGGGAAAAGTTTGCGTAAGGATCAATAGGGTTTCTTCGAAAAAAGGACTGATACGAAATGAAAAAGGTATCAACTTCCCCGATACTGTCCTTACAATCCCTTCACTGACAGATTATGACAGAGGTTGTTTGCCCTTTATTTGCGAACAAGCCGATCTTCTGGGTTATTCATTTGTCAAAACAGCAGAAGATATAGGTGTCCTGAGAGAGGCGATGAAAGAATTAGGGGGTAAGACCCCTGCACTGATCATTAAGATTGAAACCCATGAAGCAGTGGGAAATCTACCTTCCCTATTGCTGGAAGGGATGAAACACCGGGGATTTGGGGTAATGATTGCAAGAGGTGATCTGGCAGTAGAGATAGGGTTTGAAAGGACAGGAGAAATTCAGGAGGAGATCCTATGGATATGTGAAGCGGCCCATGTCCCGGTGGTCTGGGCCACTCAGGTTTTGGAGAGTCTCAACAAATCCGGAATGGCAACCCGGTCCGAAATTACCGATGCCGGTCAGTCAGCCAATGCGGAATGTGTCATGATCAACAAAGGGGAACATACTCTGGAAGTCATCGCAACGCTCAAAAACATCCTGCAACGGACCGCCGCCCACAGAATCAAAAAGCGGTTCAGGTTCCGGTCGCTGAAGATTGCAGAGAAGTTTATGGCGGGTTGATTGTGATCTGTAAGTTGGCTAGTACTTTTTATTGTCCCTTGAGGGACAAAATATAGGTAAAGACGGGATAAATTGTGCTGCCTCCGTGCCTTTAGGTACGTTATATATCTTGTACCTTAAAGGCACAATGATTTAATGGAAAATTCCTCTAGACATCTATTTATAAAACATGGAATCTAGGGATTTTGATTGTTAGTTAAGAAAGTTTTTGAATATTCTCTGAAAAGATATTATACAGAAAGGTTTAATTATCTCTCGAAAACATCAATTTATTCAAGCACCTATATTATTTTAATCATGGCAAATACATACACACAAATCCACATCCAGGCTGTCTTTGCAGTCCAAAATAGACGTTCTTTAATTCACAAAGAATGGAAAGATGAATTGTATAAATATATCACAGGCATAATCCAAAATCATGATCATAAAGTTTTACAGATCAACGGAATGCCGGATCACCTCCATATTTTGTTTGGATTTCGACCTACTCAAACTCTTGCTGATTTGATGCAAATGGTCAAACAGGACTCATCAATATGGATCACAGAAAAAGGATTTGTCAAAGGGAAATTTAACTGGCAATCTGGATATGGTGCGTTTTCATATTCTAAAAGTCAACTTCCCAGAGTGATTAAGTATATTCAAAATCAGGAAAAACACCATCAGAAAAAAACTTTCCTTGAGGAGTATGAAGAGCTTCTAAGGATTCATGAGGTTGATTATGATAAACGATACATATTCAAAGAAATCGAATAAGTGCCATATCCAGTACCTTATGGCACAAATATTCCAACATCAAATGATTGACGATCTTATACAGGATTTTATTTTACATTGTGAAAAATCAATTTAGATACATACCTTAAATTGTGGGATATCCAATGTCCCTTTAGGGACAAAATATTGGTAAAGACGGGATAAATTGTGCTGCCTCCGTGCCTTTAGGTACGTTATATATTTTGTACCTAAAGGCACAACGATTTCCCATATCAATCAATTATGCTACCGATATTAATGTCCCTAAAGGGACCAAAAGAAATTTTATCTTTAGGGTCAAATGAATAATTGAAAAAGGGCTATTTAATTATAAGAATTTCCGCCTTCTTTCTTGTAAAGTCTTCATCTAATATTAGAGATGAC
>NZ_JBGTCA010000081.1:0-10987 GCF_041749095.1 Aquiflexum sp.
AACCCTGCAAAAGGAAAACTGTTGGATATAGGTTGTGGAACCGGTTACTTTATAAAAGCTGCCTCAAACCAAAAATGGAGAGTTACAGGAATAGAACCAAACCCTATTGCACGGGAAATTAGTATTAAAAAAAATATCAAAGTTTTCGAATCTATAGATCAAATTAGAAAGGATAAAAAATTTGATGTAATCACCCTCTTTCATGTCCTGGAACATATACACGAATTGCGGAAAACAGGCAAAAAACTTGTAAAACACCTAAAGAATTACGGTAACTTAATCATTGCTGTTCCCAATCATAATTCATTTGACGCAAATCTTTACGGCACTAATTGGGCTGCCTATGATGTTCCAAGACACCTCTATCATTTCGACCTCAAAAGCATGCAAAGATTTGCGGATGAAATAGAGATGAAAATAGTGGAGACCAAACCCATGAAATTTGACAGTTATTACGTTTCTCTGTTAAGTGAAAAATATAACAATCCTAATGGACCTACAATAGGTCATTTATTAAATGCGTTCAAAAAAGGCTATAGCTCTAACAAGTGGGCAAAAAACAATGAAAATAATTATTCAAGTTTATTATTTATTTTAAAGAAAAAATGAAATATTTTAAATATATATTTGATATAATTATTATTTTATTACTAGTAGCTTGTGCAAAACAAAGTACACCAATGGGTGGTCCTAAAGATGAAGAACCTCCAAAACTTTTGACTATAAATCCCCAAAACGAATCCCTCAATATCAAACCAAGAACTATCGAACTGGAGTTTGACGAATATGTCAAAGTAGAAAATCCAAACAAACAGATCATCATTACTCCAAGAATCAAAAAAGAAGAAATGGAGGTGACTGCCATCAAAAACAGAGTTGTCATCAAACTTAACCAAGAACTAGAGGACAGCACAACCTATGTGTTCAATTTTCAGAAAACAATAAAAGACATTACCGAAAGCAATGTTCCAGAAAACTTGAAATTGGTGTTTTCCACTGGGCCTACAATAGACAGTCTTTCATTTTCAGGAAATGTATCTTATATATTCCCTCAAAGAGAAAAGATAATGAAAGATATACTTGTAGGCCTTTACGCGGTTGGTGATACTACAGATATACTTACTGCCCCACCATACTATATAGGACAGGCAGATTCCGTAGGAAACTTCAATATTACTAATATCAAGGCAGGAGAGTTTTTGGCTTATGCATGGCATGATTCAAATAACTCATTGAAAGCCGAAGAAAAGTTAGAGGCATATGGATTTTTGGAGGATACCGTATCCATTACAACAAATCTTTCTGGCGCACAATTTTACATATCCAAATCAGACATCTCAGAATTCAAAGTCAATCGTGCAGCAACCGTAGGAAGCAATTTTGATGTTGTATTAAGTAAATTTCCGGTAGAAGTCAATATTGAACATGACGAGTTGAATGAAAAACTCTTCTACCGGAAAAATGAAAAGATTATACGGTTTTACCACTCGGAGCTACAAAATGACAGTACAGCTATTCAATTAAACTTAATTGACTCCGTGGGATTCAAAATCGACACATTGATTTATGCAAAATTTGAAGAAAGTGATAGAACCAAAGAACAACTGGAACCAACCATTGAAGGTCCAAAGACTTTCTTCAGAGAACTTTCATTGGACATCAAGTTCAATAAACCCTTAAAAGAAATCAATTACGACTCATTGCTCTTCAAGTATGATACTGCTTCCATCATACATGTAAATAAAGATTATACATTTTTTAAAGACAGTCTCAACAGAACCTTATTGACAATTGCTTTAACTATACCTGATTCTATTACCAATGAAACATTAAATTTTTATGCTTCAGATTCAACTTTTAAAGATATTGAGGAAAAATACAATGAAAATAAGTTAGAAGCTGCTTATAAAAAACTGAAAGCTGACGCATTGGCAGAAGAGGTAAAAGTGAAAGTAAACACTTCAGAACTACCCATCATCATTCAAATAATGAATAAAAAAGATGAGATCATTGCTGAAAAGTATCTAACTGACACAAACGAGACAGTATTCAGAAATATCGAACCAGGAGTTTTTGTAATTAGAGCCATCATAGATAAAAACAAAAACAAACGGTGGGATACATCCAACCTACTGCAAAACAGGCAAGCTGAACCAATATATTACCTCGAAAATCCAAATGATGATAACTCCAGAGACACTACAATCAGGGCCGGTTGGGTGCTTGAAGTAACAATAGAACCCAACACACCGGTCGGAATTCAAAAAGATTCAATCGAAAAAAAGCCAATTGAAGAAATAATTGAAGAAAATAATGTAGATAACTAGACATATCTATGTGGATACAAGCTAATAACTTGGGTAAAAACTACCACTTATACCAATATCAAATTCAACTAAATACAGAATAGATAAAATGAAAAATTAAGTGCCTGTTCATCCACACTTATAAACATTCCGGTTAACACAGACTTATGCCGGTTTATCTTTCCTATAGAAATCCACACAATTTTTTCCAATCAACTTAACTATTACAAAACCAATTACTTGCTATTAAATTTAATGTTAAGTAAATGTGAATAAATGATTAACAAACTCAACATTCAGTGTTGACTAATAAAAGACAAAAACTTACCAACAAATCCACACCCTAATAACGTTAATAGTTTTATTTAATTAAATAAAATAATATATATATAGAAGTGTGAATAAACTGAAGAAAAAAGGATTTTGGATAACTGAGGTCTTTTTTATAATTTGAACCTCTGTCCACTAACCCAAATTAACATGCAGATCAGCAGACTATTTGATTTGATTAATTATCAGATTGCAAATTATGACAAAGAAGATGCTTTGGCCCAAAAATTAGACGGCAATTGGAAGACCTATTCATCAAGAGATCTGAAAACAATTGTGGACAATCTGAGTCTTGCGTTTTTGAAATCAGGAGTAGGTAAAAACGATACAGTAGCAATCATATCCAACAACAGACCCGAATGGAATTTTATTGACCTGGCATTGCAACAAATAGGAGCTATTTCGGTTCCGATGTACCCTACAATTTCAGCGGAGGATTACAATTATATTTTCAATCATGCTGAGGTAAAAAAGGTATTTGTAGGTGATGAAGAAATACATGCAAAGGCGGTAGAGGGGTCTAAGGACATGGATGTGCAGATTTTTTCTTTTGACAAAATAAAGGGATGTGATTATTGGGAGGAATTTATGCAGTCAGGCGAATCAGGAAATATAGCTGAGCTCGATGCCATCAAAGAAACCATCAAAACCAATGATCTTTTCACGATCATTTATACCTCCGGTACAACAGGACGTCCCAAAGGCGTCATGTTGACCCATGGAAATGTTATCCATAATCTTTTTGCCATTGAAGACAGGATTATTGTTCCAAAGGGAAAAGCAAAAGCCTTAAGCTTTCTTCCACTTTGTCATATTTACGAGAGAACAGGATCTTTCTGCTTTTTGTACATGGGGATATCCATCTATTATGCTGAAAGCATGGAAACCATCGGAGAAAACCTAAAAGATATTCAACCACATGTATTTAATACAGTGCCGCGCTTATTGGAAAAAGTTTATGATAAAATCGTCTCTAAAGGCTATGAACTTACAGGAGTAAAAAAATCTTTGTTTTTTTGGGCACTCAACCTTGGACTTCAATATGAACCGAATAAAGATCAAGGTGGCTGGTATAATTTTCAATTGAAATTGGCCAATAAAATCATTTTCAGTAAATGGAGGGAAGCCCTGGGAGGTAATGTCCTGCAGATCAACTCAGGAGCTTCAGCACTGCAGCCTAGGCTGGCAAGGGTATTCTGGTCAGCTCAGATTCCGGTTTGTGAAGGTTATGGTTTGACCGAGACCTCACCGGTAGTTTCAGCTTCAGTTTGCAACCATGAGGATATCCGAATAGGGATGGTCGGAAAAGTTGTAAAAGAGGTGGAAGTCAAAATTGCCACTGATGGAGAGATTTTGGTCAAAGGCCCCAATGTGATGCAGGGATATTATAAGCAGCCTGACCTTACCGAAGAGGTAATTGATGCCGAAGGTTGGTTTCATACAGGAGATATTGGAGAACTTCATGAAGGGAACTATCTCAAAATTACCGATAGAAAGAAAGAGATGTTCAAAACTTCAGGTGGTAAATACATCGCCCCACAACCTATGGAAAATAAATACAAGGAATCTGCTGTGATAGAGCAGGCTATAGTAGTTGGGGAAAATAAAAATTATCCCGCAGCATTGATTGTTCCAAGTTTACAGGGTTTAAAGGATTGGTGCAAACATAAGGATATACCCTATACCAATGATGAGGAAATGATCAAAAAGCCTGAAATTCTGGATAAGTTCCAAAAAGATATTGATGAGCTCAATAAGTACTTTGGAAAATGGGAACAGGTCAAAAAATTCAAAGTGCTCAATGTGCAATGGGGAATAGAAACTGGCGAATTAACACCGACCATGAAATTAAAAAGGAAAGTCATCCATCAAAAATTTGCCAAGGAAATAGAGGATTTATATGCCTAAAAATAAAATTACAAAATCATATATTGAAGATCTAAGGTAAATACTGTTTTTACCAATCATTCAAACTATATTCTGTAAATATTCAGAATATAGTTTTTTTTATGTCATAATTTGAACGGATTAATTTATTCTGCATGCATAACTTTTTTTACATTTAGTATGCATGCATACAATATTTTTCTTAACTTAGTCGTATTAAAAATATTTCTATGAAGCGTGAAGACACAGTTGATTATCATATAAAGAGTGCTTGGCATGCCATTTCGAGAATGTATAATCAAAAAGCCGTTCAGGAGGACTTTACAACAGCCATCGGATTTGTGTTGATCAACATCAATTCCAAAGAAGGTACACCGGCCACCAAGATTGCACCTATGATGGGATTGGAAGCAAGAAGCCTTACAAGGATGCTAAAAAGCATGGAAGAAAAAGGGCTGATTTTTAGAAAGCCGGATCCAATAGATAAAAGGTCGGTCAGGATTTTTCTAACACCGACAGGAAAGAGAAAAAAAGAAATATCCGTCAAGACCATTATGGAATTCAATGAACAAGTAAGGGAAGTCGTCAGTGAAGCGGAATTGAATGACTTTTTTATGGTGTTTCAAAAGATCAATCAAGTCATTGAAAATATACAATCAGAAACCATAAACCCCAATGCGTACGAAAATATGTACGAGGTCTAAACCGAATAAACACATGAAAAGAACAATCAAAAAAGTAGCGATTTTAGGTTCCGGTGTGATGGGGTCAAGAATAGCCTGCCATTTTGCCAATATTGGCGTGCAGGTCTTGATGCTCGATATCATACCCAGAGAACTGACAGAACAAGAAGAGAAAAAAGGCCTTAGCCTTTCAGACAAATCTGTAAGAAATAGGCTTGTCAATGAAGCTTTGGATAGTACACTGAAATCCAAGCCGGCATCTTTGTATGACACTTCCTACATAGACCGGATTACCACGGGTAATTTTGATGATGACCTTCCAAAAATCAAAGATTATGATTGGGTAATGGAAGTGATCGTGGAAAGGCTTGGTATCAAGCAGTCACTTTTTGAGAAAGTAGAAAAACATAGGACTCTAGGTACTTTGATTACCTCCAATACCTCGGGCATTCCGATGCACATGATGTGCGAAGGAAGATCGGAGGATTTTCAGGTCAACTTTGCGGGGACACACTTTTTCAACCCTCCAAGATACCTCAAGTTATTGGAAATCATTCCCGGACCAAAAACCGATCCGAGTATTATTGACTTTCTGATGGATTACGGAGATAGATTTTTGGGAAAAGAAACGGTTCTCTGTAAAGATACCCCTGCATTTATTGCCAATAGGATTGGGGTGTATGCCATCATTTCGGGAATGCATGCTATTGAAAAAATGGGCTTGGGTGTATCAGAAGTTGATAAACTCACCGGTACAATAATAGGAAGGGCAAAATCCGCCACCTTTCGTACCATGGATGTGGTTGGATTGGATACCACGGTCAACGTGGCCAACAACCTGTACAAAACCCTTGAACACGATGAATCCCGTGAAAAATTCAAGCTTCCCACAATAGTGGAGAAGCTTTATGAAAAAAAGTGGTTGGGAGACAAGACAGGACAGGGTTATTTCAAAATGATCCGTCACAAAGATGGAAGCAAAGAACTCAAGGAAATTGATTTTGAAACTTTTGAGTATAAGGATGTCGAAAAGCCAAAATTCAAAGCTTTGGAAGCTTCCAAAGAAATTGATGACCTGAAGAAGAGAATTAAATTTTTGGTCAACTTTGACGATAAAGCCGGAGAATTCTACAGAGCATCTTTTTATGATCTGTTCAAATACTGCTCGCACCGTATCCCAGAAATCGCAGATGAATTGTACAGAATCGATCAGGCAGTTTCTGCCGGATTTGGTTGGGAATATGGACCATTCGAAAACTGGGATATTCTTGGAGTCAAAGGAACAGTAGAGAAAATGGAAGCTGCCGGCGAAAAACCTGCAGTATGGGTACATGAAATGTTGGATGCAGGTCATGAATCATTCTACAAAGTAGAAGGTGGAAAACGCATGTACTATGACATTCCTTCCAAATCTTACAAAGCCATCCCGGGTACGGAAGAATTCATCATTCTTGAAACCCTCAAAGCAGCAGACAAAAAACTTTGGAGCAATGCCGGTTCATCCATTTACGATATGGGCGACAATGTGATCGGTTTGGAATTCCATACCAAGATGAATGCATTGGGACAGGAAGTCGTCGAAGGTATCAATACTGCCATAGCGATGGCCGAGAAATCCCACAAAGGATTGGTCATCGGAAACGAAGGAGCCAACTTCTCTGCGGGTGCCAACTTGGCCATGCTGTTCATGTTTGCCGGGGATCAGGAGTTTGATGAAATCAACATCATGATAGCAGGTTTTCAAAAAACCATGATGCGTGCAAGATACTCTTCTGTGCCTGTAGTGGTTGCGCCGCATAACATGGCTTTGGGTGGTGGCTGTGAACTTTCACTGCACGCTGATGCTATTCAGGCACATGCAGAACTGTATATGGGCCTGGTGGAATTCGGTGTGGGACTGATTCCTGCCGGAGGCGGTACCAAGGAAATGACCCTAAGATTTTCACAAGAAACCAAAGAAGGTGACGTGGAACTGAACAGGCTACAGGAATACTTTATGAACATCGCTACTGCCAAAGTATCCACCTCTGCTGCTGAAGCAATTGGATTGGGATATTTACAGGTAAAAGATGACATCACGCTCAACAGAAAACGACAATTTGCCGAAGCCAAAGCCAAAGTGATTTCACTGTATGATGCGGGATACACGGAGCCTATGCAGCGCACCGATATCAAAGTATTGGGAAAAACATCCCTAGCCTTGTTCGAAGCCGGAATCACAGGAATGTTGTACGGCAAATACATCTCCGATCACGACGCCAAGATCGCCAGAAAATTGGCTTGGGTCATGTCCGGAGGAGACCTTTCTTCCCCAACAGAAGTAAGTGAACAATACCTCCTCGACCTGGAGCGCGAAGCATTCCTTAGCCTGACAGGTGAGAAAAAGACTTTGGAGAGGATACATAGTATTCTGTTTAAGGGTAAGCCGCTTAGGAATTAGACGTGAGATGCGAGAAGCGAGAGACGAGAGTTTAGAACCAAGAAACAAGAACCAAGAAACAAGAGACTAGAACCAAGAAACTAGAAGTTAGAGCAAAGAAATGAGAATAGATATTATAGATATTTGACATTATTAACACTTTAAACCTTTTAATCATGAAGTTAAAACACAATTTTAAAAACCTCAAAGTTTGGCAAAAATCAGTTGATTTGGCAGTTAAAGTGTATCAATTGACTGGTAACTTTTCTTCAGAAGAAAAGTTTGGGATGACTTCGCAAATGAGAAGATCAAGTGTTTCCATTCCTTCAAATATTGCTGAAGGTTCTGCTAGAAACTCGTCCAAAGCATTCACAAATTGTCTGGATATAAGCTTGGGTGAAAGCTTTGAGCTTGAAACACAAACGATTATTGCCAATAGGGTTGGTCTCTTAGATCAGGATCAATTTGATTCTTTGAACCAGGATATTGATGAAATTCAAAAAATGATCATAGGATTTAAAGCAACGGTAGAATCTAATCCATATTGAATAAAAGTCAGTTTGAGATCTACCAAATCTAATCTCTCGGATCTTGCATCTTTTCACTAAGTCCAAAATCTCGGCTCTCGCATCTCGGCTCTCGGTTCTCAACCCCAAGAATACAACAAACATTAAATCAACAATAAACCTCAAATCAAACACACACACATGGAAGCTTATATAGTAAACGGATATAGATCAGCGGTGGGAAAGGCCAAAAAAGGTGGCTTTAGGTTCTATCGCCCGGATGACCTGGCAGCAGATGTCATCAAGCATTTGGTGGTCAATACGCCCGGCTTGGAAAATAAAATGGTGGATGACCTTATCGTAGGCAATGCCATCCCAGAAGGCGAACAAGGCATGCAGATGGGTAGGATGATTTCTCTTCTTGCCCTGGGCGTTGACAATCCCGGTTTTATCATCAACAGGTACTGTGGTTCCGGTTTGGAGGCCATTGCATTGGCAGTGGGAAAAATCAAAACAGGTATGGCAGACTGCATTATTGCCGGTGGTACAGAGTCAATGTCTTTGCTGCCCATGATGGGATATAAGACAGTACTCAACTGGAAGATTGCTTCCGAAAATCCTGATTATTACCTGAGTATGGGCTTGACCGCTGAGGAACTGGCCAAGGATTATGACATTACCAGAGAAGACTCAGACAAGTTTGCAGTTCAGTCTCATGACAGGGCATTAGCCGCCATTGCCGAAGGCAGGTTCAAGGATGAAATAGTACCTGTAGAAGTAGAAGAAACTTATCTGGATGAAAAAGGAAAAAGAAAGACAAGAAAATATACCGTAGATACCGACGAAGGACCAAGAAAAGGAACTTCCATGGAAGTCTTATCCAATCTGAAACCCGCTTTCAAACAAGGCGGACAGGTAACAGCAGGAAACTCTTCCCAGACTTCTGATGGAGCGGCCTTTGTGGTGGTGATGTCGGAAAGAATGGTCAAAGAACTTAACCTGGAACCTATAGCCCGATTGATGTCCTATTCCGTAGCGGGTGTAGAACCACGGATCATGGGGATAGGTCCAAAAGAAGCTGTGCCGAAGGCACTGAAACAGGCCGGATTAACATTGGACAAAATCGACCTGATTGAGTTGAATGAAGCCTTTGCAGCCCAAGCTTTGGCAGTGATCAAGTCACTGGACATGGATATCAATAAAGTCAACGTTAATGGCGGTGCAGTAGCCCTCGGTCACCCCTTGGGATGTACCGGCGCCAAACTTTCCGTCCAACTCTTCAACGAACTTCGCAGACAAAACAAAAAATACGGTATGGTGACGGCTTGTGTTGGCGGTGGACAGGGAGTAGCGGGGGTGTATGAGCTTTTAAAATAGATTTGAGATGTGAGACATGAGATTTGAGACATCGGGTAGGAGATTAAATAAGAGTACGAGAATAGATTAGGAGTTTCTTTTATAGAACGAATTTCAAACTTTTAAATTGAAAAAATATGAACAACTACAAAGAATTAGACATTTGGAAACGCTCCATTAAATTGGCTGTGAATATATACAAGCTGACTTCTGTACTTCCAACAGAGGAAAAATTTGGTCTTGTTTCGCAATTAAGACGGTGCGCAGTTTCTGTTCCATCAAATATTGCTGAAGGTTCTGGGAGAAAAACCAATAAGGAGTTTTCTCAATTTCTGACTATAGCTTACGGTTCATTATGTGAATTGGATACTCAGGTAATTATTTCACTTGAATTGGGATATCTAAAAAGTAATGATGTACAGGATATTGAAAAAGAGGTGGGTGAATTACAGAAAATGATGTTTGCTCTGATTCAAAAATTCTCAGTCTAAACACCAACCCCTCTCAAATCTCACATCTCAAATCTCACATTTTCAAAATATGCTTTACTCCTTAATCTTAAAATTCGAAAAAAAATAAATGCATAGACGTGAGATTGAGTTTGTCTTATGTCTTGCGTCTTATGTCTTGCGTCTTATGTCTAACGTCTACAATCATGAATACAACAACAAAACAATCAATCAACGGCGGTGAATTCCTTATCAAGGAAACCGCAGCGCAGGAGATCTTCATATTTGAGGAGTTTTCTGAGGAACAAAAAATGATGGCGCAGGCCTGTCAGGATTTTATCGATACCGAGATCCACCCCAAAAGCGAAGAAATCGACAGCATGAAAAACCCTGAACTTGTGCCTTCCATTTTCAAGAAAGCAGGGGAACTAGGCCTTTTGGGAATATCTGTTCCTGAGGAGTTCGGTGGTATGGGCATGAGTTTCAATACTTCCATGCTGATCGCAGATATCATCGGTGGTGCGGGTTCATTTTCCACTACTTTTGGTGCCCACACCGGGATCGGTACTTTGCCGATTTTATACTATGGTACAGAGGAGCAAAAATCCAAATACCTGCCCAAATTGGCCACAGGTGAATGGGCAGCATGTTACTGTCTGACCGAACCGGATGCCGGTTCTGATGCCAACAGTGGTAAGACCAAAGCTACCTTGACAGCCGATGGAAATCACTACCTCATCAATGGACAGAAGATGTGGATCTCCAATGCTGGCTTTGCGGATATCTTTATCGTGTTTGCCAAGATCGAGGATGATAAAAACCTCACTGCATTTATTGTGGAAAAAGGTTTTGGCGGCATCACGATGAACGAAGAAGAAAAGAAAATGGGCATCAAAGGTTCCTCTACCCGTCAGGTTTTTTTCAATGACTGCAAAGTTCCTGTAGAAAACATGCTTTCCGAAAGACAAAACGGATTCAAGATCGCAGTGAATATCCTCAATATAGGAAGGATCAAACTGGGTGCAGGCGTATTGGGAGGTTGCAAAACCGT
>NZ_JBGTCA010000082.1:0-6323 GCF_041749095.1 Aquiflexum sp.
TTTATCAGGTGGCACACCTGTGGAAAACGATGTGGCATTGGGGACAGGCCAATTGGATATTCCGGCAATTCTGAAAGCAGCAAAAAAAGCGAAAGTAAAGCATTACTATATTGAGGATGAAAGTCCGATCTATTACAAGCAAGTACCCCAAAGTATTGAATATTTGAAAAGTCTGAAAAAATGAAAGGATTGCTGTCCATTGAAGTAAAATTATATAGATTTTACGAGGGGAGGTTATTTGAAATTGAAGAATTGAATTAAAAAACCATAAATTAAATACCACCCTTCCGACCAAAAAAAATTAAACCTATGTATCGAAAAAAGATCTTAGCTAATTTCCCCCTCTACTTTCCTTATAAACTTTGCCCCGGCTTCGTACTCTTCCGCTGTCTTTAAATGCTCCATCATTATCGGTACTTCAGGGAAATTTCTCAGTTCTTTTAAAAATGTATGATAATTCATTGATCCAAGACCCGGTCCGACTTCATGGAATTGGGGCATAAAAGTTCCTTGCTTCAGGATAAGGTCTTTGGCATGGATGCTTTTAATATACGGGCCCAACTTTTTGAAACATTCTTTAATCAGATCACCATTTCGGAAAAAGACCGCCGGACTGACCATCATATTCACAGGATCGAGATGTGTGGCAAAGGATTTTCTGTCTATGGCTTTGATCAGCCGAAGGTATGCATCAGCCGATTCCGGAAAAATCCAAGGCATGGCTTCCAAGGTGAAGAATGTCCGTGAAGGCTTTACCTCATCTATTATTTTTCTTGTGGTCTCAACAATCATCTCAAAAGTTTCATCTGAAAAGTTTTCAGGGTGGGGACCGGCCCAGTTTTCCTTATCTCTTGATCCCGCAATATTGACACAGCATTTTGCTCCGATCTTATCCGCCAGGTTCAGTGAAGCAGTGCATTTATCAAATGCTTCTTTGGCCATTTTGGGATCCGGGCTGATGGGGTTGGACCAGGCACCGACTTCAGCAATGAGGATATCGGCATCCTTTGCAGCTTTTTCATAGGCCTTGATTTCTTCGGAGGTGGCTTTTAAGCCCACAGGGCAATAGGCAGCACGGTATCCCAGTTTCTTCACTGCTTTGACCCAGGAATCCGGCGAATTATATTTTTCAAAGACAGGTCCTCCAAGCCTAAATTTGTTCCCGTTTTTGAAATCAGTTGCCCCTGAAGGCAAAGCGGACAGCAAACCAGTGCCGAGGAGTGAAAGGGTAGTGACTTTGGAAAATTTGCGTCTGTTCATGGATTTGGGTTTAAATTTGAATTGACATCAATGTCTTCTATTAGGAATAATCCTTTTTCAATTTTCAGAAAATTAATTTTAAATCAAACTACTTTTTAAAAATATATATCCTTGCCGGTTTTTAAATTAATAACTATGTTTAAAATATGAAAACTGAACAATCAACCGATTTTTCACCTTTGGTCAATCCAGAAGAGGAGGCTTTCTTTGCAGGGCCACAGACCCGTTGGAAGGAATTCAAATTTGTGATTAAAGTAATTTTAGAATTCATTAGAGGGTTCAGGATGCTTCATTTTGTAGGACCGTGTGTTACTGTTTTTGGTTCTGCAAGGTTTGAAGAAAACGACAAGTATTATAAGGTGGCTGTCGAAGTAGGGGAGAAAGTCAGCAAGATGGGTTTTGCGGTCATGACGGGTGGAGGCCCGGGAATTATGGAAGCTGCAAATAGGGGTGCAAAAAACGTGGGAGGAAAATCAGTCGGTTGCAATATTATCCTACCATTTGAACAGCATCCCAATCCTTATTTGGACAAATGGATGGACTTCAAGTATTTTTTTGTAAGGAAAGTGTTGCTTTCGAAGTATAGTTATGCTTTTGTGGTGATGCCGGGTGGATTTGGAACGCTTGATGAATTCTTTGAAGCATTGACCTTGATACAGACCAATGTGATGAGGCGTTTTCCGGTAGTACTGATGTGCAGTGATTTTCATGAGAACCTATTTGAATATATAAAGCATCTAGCGGAATACGGTACCATCAACAAGGAGGATCTGGACTTGTTTTTATTGACGGACTCCATAGAGGAAATGGAAGACCATCTCCGAAAATATGCGATTGAGGGATATGGGCTTAAAAGAAAAGTACCTGTCGAACCTTCTGCTGTTTTAGGGGAAAAATAGAACCTTTTCAACTTATCAATTTACAAATCACAACGGCCAGAAAAACAGTATCAAAGGAATTCCTGTCAAAATGATAAGAACCGAAACCGGGATTCCCATTTTAAAATAATCATTGAAAGCATAACCTCCCGGCCCCATGACCAAAGTATTGGACTGATGTCCTATGGGAGTCAGGAAAGCAGCGGACGCAGCAACACCAATTGCCATCAAAAATGGATCGGAGGATAATCCCATACCATGGGCGATACTGAGACCAATGGGAGCCATCAACACAACTGTGGCGGCATTGTTGATGATATTGGACAATAGCATCGTAACGACAAAAACAAGGGACAATGTGGCCTCAGGAGGAAATTGCTGACTTACTTTTAGAATATTGACTGCGATCAGTTCAGCCCCGCCGGTAGATTCCAATGCAGTCCCAATCGGCAAAAGAGCCCCCAAAAGAATAATAACAGGCCAGTCAATACTGGTGTAAAGGTCTTTGATTTTCAGTGTTTTTGTCATAACCAAGGCAACAGCAGCCAATGTAAATGCTATCTGAACGGGTAGCCAATCCAAAATAATCAAAATTATAGAGGCCAAAAATATGGAAAGCGCAAGGATAAGTTTTCTGGGCTTTCCCAATTCAAATCCCCTGTCAGCCAATGGTAGGCACCCCATCGTTTGAAGGGTTGTACCAAATTTATCTGTAATTCCCTGCAAAAGAAGAACGTCTCCCACTTTAAAACTAACATGGTCAATCCGCTTTTGGATTTTTTTATTCTGCCTGGAAATGGCCAGTAAGTTTACTCCAAACCTATTTCTCATCTGGATCCCGGATGCTGTTTGATTGATGATGGCAGCATCTGTCATGACCACAGCCTCCACATTCGAAATTTCTTCTCCTCCAATAATTTCAGGAAGTTCTTCTTTGTTGGCGATCAGTTTGCTTTTGCTTTTCCCCAAAAATTCTTTCAGATCCTCAGCTTCACTCTCGATGGATATGATATCACCATGTTTTAGGATTATATTCATATCAGGCGCATGCATCAGGTATTTGTTTCTGATAAGGTTGAGTACCTGAATTTTTCCGTCACTGATATTGGTTAGTTCGGAAAGGGGCTGATCCAAAAGCTTGGAATTCTCGTCCACGATAATTTCTGTGATATAGTCATTGATGTTGAAGGTATCCTCGTTTTTATTTCCTGCAATTCTTTTAGGAAGCATTCTCCAACCAATGAGAATAATGAAAGTCAAACCCACAAAACTCAACCCAAGACCTACCGGGGCAAAATCAAACATGCTGAATGGACTTCCCATTTCCTTTCCCCTGAAACTTGCAATGATAATATTGGGTGGGGTTCCGATGAGTGTAATCATTCCTCCCAATAAAGAAGAAAATGCGATGGGCATTAAAAAGGAAGATGGGGAATGTCCGCTTTTTTTGGCAATGTGGATAGCCACAGGCATCATGATGGCAAGTGCCCCCACATTATTCATAAAAGCCGATGCTACGCAGACAATGATACAAAGTAGGGTTATCTGAAGGGTGATATTATCGCTAAGCTTCAGGACTTTTTGACCCAAAATATCAATCAGTCCGGAATCCTGCATGGCTTTGCTTACTATCAGTATTACTGCCACTGTAATGACCGCAGGATGGGCAAAACCAAGAAAAGCGTCTTCATAAGGGGTTATTCCTGAAATGGTCAACACCAAAAGACAAATGATAGCCACAAGATCATGTCGCAGAATTCCCCATACAAACAAAATCAAAGCTAGAACAAGTGTTCCAAAAACTATCTGAAGCTCCATATTGCGGATAAAACTAGAAAAAATTAGTTGAAATTACCCCAAAGAAACATCCAAAATCATCATCACTACAAAGCCAAGCATAAATCCCAAAGTTGCCAAATCGGTATATTTATCCCTTTGGGTTTCCGGTATCACCTCTTCCACCACCACAAATATCATGGCCCCTGCTGCAAAAGATAATGCAAAGGGCAATACATTTTTCATATATAGTACCGCAAATGCGCCAAGGACGCCTGCCATTGGTTCTACAATTGCAGACAATTGCCCATACCAAAAAGCCTTAAACCTGCTGGCACCATTTCTTCTCAAAGGCATGGAAACAGCCATTCCCTCAGGGATGTTTTGCACGCCGATACCTATGGCCAATGCTACTGCGGCTGCAATGGTAGTGCCGTCAAGTCCTTGTGCTGCCGCCCCAAAAAGAATCCCAATTGCAAGTCCTTCGGGAATATTATGTAGGGTAATGGCCAAAAGCAAAAGTGTGGATTTATGCCAGGTGGTCGGCAGACCTTCAGTTTCACTTTTTTGAAAATTGATATGAAGGTGGGGGAGCAATTTATCAAGTCCAAATATGAACAGTCCACCTAAGAGAAATCCACCGGCTACAGGGGCCCAGGGAAATACAGGGTAAATATCTTTGGCATATTCTAAGCTTGGATTGAGCAGGGACCAGAAACTAGCAGCTATCATTACTCCTCCGGTAAATCCTAACATCGAGTCAAAAAATGCCCGGTTTACAGTCTTGAAAAAGAAAACAATAGATGCGCCCAAGGCCGTCATCAACCATGTAAATACGGTTGCCAAAAGTGCTGCCTTGACAGGCCCCAGCTCTGTAGCTAAAATTTCTATCTGTTCTACCATACAAAAAGGATTGATTAAATATTTCCGGAAATTTGGAATAAAGATAATATGAATATTCGCCTTTCTGCAAGTTGGATTGGATTTCTATTGTAAATGACAGGAAGACGGAGTCCTTGACCTTTGAGGTTTTCAAAACCTCGAAGGTCTTAAGGGTTAGTGTTTTGTTTTCTTTAGAACTATGATCTTTTTTCCTGGGATTAAACCTTCGAGGTTTGAAAAAAAACCTCAAAGGTTCAACAGAAAACATGATTTCTTCAAAATTTTCCGATTAATGACAGAAGAAAGTTCCTGCCGGGAGCAGCTACCCCCGAGCTATATGAACGAAACCTAACATCAGTAATATTCTCAAGGCCCAAGCTGATGGATATGTTTTCGTGCATATTGAATATGCCTTTCAGGTTTAATGTGGCCCATGAGGGACTATAGGGATTTCCGTCTGTATCGATGGCATATAGTTCAGGTTTGCCTCTTTCCTCCAATGGCAATTGATCAAATGCAAATCCTCTTGAATACTCCGAAAAAAGCTGTATTCTATACTTATTTCTTTTATATTCCAATCTACTTACTCCAAATGTGGGCGGGGCATGTCTCGAAGGACTTTGAACACCATCTTCCATTTCCTCTGTTCCTTTTTGGATATTCAATCGCGAGGAAAAAGTGAGATGATAAGGAAGTTTGACTTCCAATGCCGCCTGAAGACCTATTATCCTGACAAATGAAGCGTTTACCAAAGACAACACACGGCTTAATTCCCCATCATATATGATACTGTCCTGACCGCTCAGGGTAAATTCTCTCCTGACCAGGGCATTGTTTAAAAGCGTGTAATAGGAGGTCAGGTCGATCATGATGTTGTCATTGATGACTTTTCCAACATTGAGTTCAAGGTTATAGGCATATTCTGCCTGGAGTTCAGGATTGGGAACCATGACCGTTCCGGGTTCTGAATCGAATACTTTGCCGATATCATCCACATTCGGTGCTCTGAAACCTGTGGATGCACTCAAATGCATAGTCCAGGTGTCTGTAGGATGGTAAACCCAGCCAGCGCTGGCAGTGAGGGCCCCTTCGTTGTTGCTGCTCTTTTCAAAAGGGAAGGGATAGAATTCAGTGTTGTTTCTAAAGTCGGCATCCAGTCCAAATCTATTGTACCGCATTCCTGCCTGAAGCATAGATTTGGGAGAGACTTTCTGTTGATAGGTAGTGTATATAGCGTAAGAATTCCATTTGGAATTGGGGTAGCGTGCAGGGCCTTGAGTTGATTGACCTGTTAGTATATTTTCATCAGTTCCTGCTGAGGTTACATCATTGAAAATCCATTCCACCCCATAAAATAAAGTAGATTGCCGAGCGAGATTTTTCAGGAAATCAAGGTTTACCGAATAGGCATTTACTTGTTCGATCCTTGTCCTTCTGATTACATCGTTGAAATTCCTGTCTATTCTGCTTTCTTCAAATTTCTGATGAGCCAGATTTATCGACATCTCATCAAACAGGTTGCCGTCA
>NZ_JBGTCA010000083.1:0-2751 GCF_041749095.1 Aquiflexum sp.
AATCATGGGGTGCAGTTGGCCGGGGGCTTACTATAAAGCATGGTTTAAAACAAGAAAGGGCGAATAATCTTAGATTAGGTATCCTCATACTGACCAAGGACATCTCTTCTTAATTTTTTCCACATCTTTGGCCGATAAGAAATAATTCATAGCGGCTCAGGTTTGCCCGTTCCCCGGTAAGTATCCACAATAAGTTCTGTGAACAGTTTGAACAGTTTAATTGAGAACAGCTTTGTTGCCCGCTTTTTGGTGTGCAGCAATATCCACTTTAGCCTTGTCCGAAAAATCCAAATTAAATTCCATCCTACAAGCCCAAAAACTCTTTTAGGTTTTCCTTTTCAACCCTTATTGTCTTACCCTCTTTCACCTGCTGACGGCTTTCTTTAATCTTTGCAACAAATTCCGGATCATAGGGCTTATCCTTCGATATCTCAAACTTCATTTTCAGGGCTTTCACAAAGGCCTTTAAAGCATGTTCCTGCTCGATGGTTTCAGGATGTATGATGAAAGTGTTTAGTGATTTCATTTGGGATGTTGAGTTTAATTTCTTTTGCACCATAAGCAAATTTAAGCGTTTTATGATAAAGTTTTATTGCTGGCTCTTTACTGCTCATAATGTCTTCTTCAACCTCAATGTCGTAAATCTTTTAAACTGTTTGACCAGTTTCTTGTCTATGAGCTGGGCGGAGATCAATTCATCAGAGCTGTCCTGCATTAAGAAGTCTGTGGTATAGCCCAAGGCGTTGGCAAGCTTTAGGAGAAGGTGAGATGTATCTCCCAATTTGGATGTAAGAGAACCCGAACATTTTAACCAGTCGTGCTATATTCCAGGGCTAGAAAAAGTTTGAAATATCCGCTTGAAACCAAGGCTTTACCTCTATGCCATTGCTTCGTTTTTGCTCCATATCTCCTGCATAAATAATGGTTCCACCAGTGGTCGTGGTTAGATTGTTCCAGAAATTGATTCCTTTGAAATATGTCTGGGTTATGGTTTGTCCGGCTTTTATTTCAATGGGATATAATTTATCTCCGTTATCAATGATTAGATCAATTTCATTGCCTTTGTTATCTCGCCAAAAGTACAATCGTCCTTGATTTCCGAGGTTATACTGCATTTTGATAAACTCGCCGATGACAAAATTTTCAAAAAGGCTTCCCCGAAGAGGATGGGTCTGTATTTGGAGTGGATTTTGTATTCCCAGCAAGGCACATACCAGGCCCGTATCATGAAAGTATAGCTTGGGCATTTTCACCAATCGTTTATTGAAATTTTGGTGATGAGGCTTTAAGAGGTGGATGATAAAACTGCTTTCCAAAATGGTGAGCCAGGCATCAATGGTTTTGCTGTCAACTCCAACCTCTATTCCCAAACTACTCTTATTCAGCAGTTGACCTACCCGCCCCGCGCATAAGCGTAAAAACCGCTCGAAATCACCCAGGTTGGAAATGTTCTTTATTAACCGAACATCGCGTTCAACATAGGTTTTGATGTAATTGGGGAACCATTTTTCCGGTGCAATTTCCTGTTGAAATACCGGGGGGTAACTTCCCGTAAATAGCATTTCATTCAGCGTTTTCGGTAGGAGATCTCCCGATTTTAACTCATTTACTGAAAACGGCAGGAGGTATAGATATGCCAACCGGCCGGCCAGACTTTGAACAATGTTTTGCTGAAGCAGAAAATTGTTGGACCCGGTCAAAATAAATCGGCCCGCAGCATTGCTTTCATCAAGCAGTTGTTGGAGATACGAGAAAATGGCTGGTACTCTTTGGGCCTCGTCTAAAATGGCACCTTCTGTATATTGAGCTAAGAACCCACGCGGGTCTTGCTCCGCAAATTGGCGCGTATCGGGGTTTTCTAACGATACATATGTTTTTGACGGAAAAAGAGCACGGGTTAAAGTTGTTTTGCCAGACTGCCTTGGCCCAACCACGGCAACTGCTTTAAACTGTTTCGACAACAGTCGCAATTCCTTTTCTGCTTCTCTTGCAATCATAGCCCAAAGGTACAATTTCGGAATTGGAGTCCGAAATTGTACAATTTAGTGAAGCTGTCCGGAGTGTTTGACATGTCTGAGACTAAGCCAAATCACCCCAGGGAGCCCTGAATGTAAAGAACGATCTGCTTCAAAGTCCAAAAACCATCCGCTTTGCACGCAGGTAGCAAGTGCACGATGCACCACGTTTTATTCTGATAGAATTCTGTACAGTTCAAGATTGAGATAGCAATGGGACGCTAACTTCAAGCTGCAAACATTAAAAAGGATAAATATTAATGTTTAATCTGTTTTTGACCTTAAAACAGTCGAAATTGTACCACCGAAAAAGACTAACTCAAGTTTCGCACATCATTTATTCCAAATATTTATTTGAAAACAAGGTCTTAGTCTACACGATCTGAATTGTTTAAAATAAATGAACACCAACCTGCGATGCCGCGCGTAGGCCCGGGCAATCCAGCGGCCGGTGGTGGGGTGAATGAAAAAAAAGCAGACAGATCGGGGAAGGCGCTTGCGTTTGGACCCCTGCCCACCACTTCCTCTGATCTGTCGTTTTTTTTTTCAGAGCGCGGGGAAGTATTGGACTGCCCTTGAATTTTTTATTCGCAGTGTTTGTTTTTAGTGGAGCTTATGAGCGCTCCTGCGTCGCTGAGTTGTTTCTTTTTGTTTTAAGAACCGAGGACGGCCTAAGCCGGACGAGCTCAAGCCAACCGCTACAAGCGGACACGCTGGCTTACCAAAGAAAGCAAAG
>NZ_JBGTCA010000084.1:0-11661 GCF_041749095.1 Aquiflexum sp.
ACGGTAAGCGGGCGGATGCGATAGTCAAGGGGATGTTGGAGCATAGCCGGATAAGTACCGGGGAGAAAGTACCGACAGATATAAATGCATTGGCGGATGAATACTTGCGCTTGTCTTACCACGGCATGAGGGCAAAGGATAAATCTTTCAATGCCGACTTTAAAACAGACTTTGATCCTGATATTCCCAAGATCAATGTGGTGCCGCAGGATATTGGAAGGGTTTTGTTAAATGTTATCAACAATGCTTTTCAGGCTTGTACACAGAAAGACCTGCCAGGTTTTGAAAACCTGGCAGGTCTAACCCCAAAGGTAACCGTCTCCACCAAAAACCTCGGAGACAAAATTGAGATATCGATATCAGACAACGGACCCGGCATCCCCGACTCCATCAAAGACAAAATCTTCCAACCATTCTTCACTACCAAGCCAACAGGGAAGGGAACGGGATTGGGCTTGAGTTTGAGTTATGATATTGTAAAGGCTCATGGAGGGGAGATTAGGGTAGAATCCGAAGTGGGCGAAGGAACTACATTCACAATTCTTCTTTATACATCAACCCCAAATCACGAATCCCATGCCTAATCATATCCGCCTTAGCTTGATTTTTCTCCTGTTAGGTTTTGGCTCTTGGTCGAATCTGAGTGCGCAGGGAACTGAAATTGTGATTTTAAAGGACATTCCCCAAGAAGGCATTTTGTTGGACAATGGCTGGAAATATATAGTCGGCGACAACATGGAATATGCCAGCCCGTACTTTGATGACAGCGAGTGGAACTCAATCAATCCGACTGTGGATATTCATGATTTACCGGTACTTTGGGAAAACTCTATTGTCTGGTTCAGGCTAAATCTCAAAATCGATTCAACATTTATAGGCCAGCTTTCCATGGCTGTCCAACAGTCAGGTGCTTCGGAATGCTATCTGAATGGAAGATTGATAAAACAACTTGGGACAGTAAGCCTAAATCCTAAAGAAATTGTTCCTTTTAATCCTTATCAAAAACCTATGGCCCTCCCTGTTACTTTTTCTGGGGAACATCTGCTGGCTGTCCGCTACGTTTTAAAACCTGGGATAAAATATGCCACCCACTGGGCAAATGAAAATAGGGGAGTGCATATTACCATAAATACATTGGAACAGGCAAATGAACATTATTATCATACTAAAGTATTAGCCGAAAAGTCGATTGCATTGCGCATTGGTATAATCTCAATGCTGTGTGTCCTCTACCTTGCTTTTTACTTAACTTATCGCAAGAACACCACCAGTCTTTATTTTTTCATATATGCATTCACTTGGATCATTGTATTAAGTATCCATTATTATAGTTATTTATTTAAATTTCAACACTATTATTATCTGGCTAATCTTATTTTAGTTTTAATGGTCGTAGGTTGGTATTTCTTCCTTACCGCCATCTATAAGCTTCTCGGTCAAAGAAAAGGATGGATACTATATTCCTTATTCGCATTAAGTCTCATTAGTATTCCCTTCGGTTTTTATATTTATGAATGGGGATGGTTGATTTATGGTCAAATATTTATTTTTCTAGCAAATATTGAAATCGCCAGGGTGACATTTCTGGCAAGCAGGCGAAATCAGAAAGGCGCTTGGATTGTTGCTGTTGGGGCATTCTCTTGTTTGTTCTTTTGGACTTTGTTTACTCTAGCCACCTATGCTGATGTTTCTATTTATTACAACCCAGGAGTAGCATTTTACTTAAGTCATTTAAGCGTTCCGATTGCAGTAGTCATTTATCTGGGTTATGATTTTGCAAAAACTAACCAATCGCTGGAACAAAAACTCATTGAAGTCAAAACGCTATCCGAGGAAAAAACCCAAATCCTTACAGGTCAGAAGAAAATACTGGAAAAACAAGTTGCCGAACGTACCCATGACCTCCAAGCTTCCCTCGAAAACCTTAAATCCACCCAAGCCCAACTTATCCAATCCGAAAAAATGGCTTCTCTTGGAGAACTTACAGCAGGCATTGCACATGAGATACAGAATCCGTTGAATTTTGTCAATAACTTTAGTGAGGTTAGTGCAGAGTTGGTTGGAGAGATCGAAGAAGAAAGAGCCAAGAGCCAAGAAGCGAGAGACGAGACTTTGGTCAGTGAAATACTCGGGGATATCAAAGAAAACCTTGAAAAAATTAACCACCACGGCAAGCGGGCAGATTCCATTGTCAAAGGAATGCTGGAGCATAGCAGGTCTGGTTCAGGAGAAAAGGAAATAACTAATCTCAACACTCTGGCCAAAGAATACCTGAACCTAGCCTATCAGGGTTTCAAGGCAAAAAACAAGGATATTGAGATAGAGCTGATCAGCAAATTTGATGAATCACTTCCTAAGGTCAGTATTGTTCAGTCGGATATTGGAAAGGTTTTGTTGAATATTTTGAATAATGCTTTTTATGCCACCACTTCGACATTCGATGTTAAACATTCAGCATTCGAAATTCCAAAACCACCGACTGTCACGGTTACCACTATGCAGCGGGAGGGCTCCCCTTCAGGGGGGGATGGGGGTAGCGAGAGACAAGGGGTAGAAATCCGAATCTCTGACAACGGCCCCGGCATCCCCGACTCCATCAAAGACAAAATCTTCCAACCATTCTTCACTACCAAGCCAACAGGGAAGGGAACGGGATTGGGCTTGAGTTTGAGTTATGATATTGTAAAGGCTCATGGAGGGGAGATTAGGGTGGAAAGTAAAGAAGGAGAAGGAACAGAATTTTTAATCCTCTTACCAAAAGGAAAGTCATGATGAAAAAACTCCTAATATTCGGATACCTTTTTACAATAACCCTTTTCTCTTGTGAAACTGAGAATGGGACAAGTGATGAAACATCTGTAATTCTAGCGGTAGGGAAAGTTAATGCAGATAGTTCTGCTATGCCGATTATTACTCCTATTGCACCCCGAGAATCTGTTCATAAATCTGCCTATGAAATCAGTAAAATACCATACTCACTCGCTCCTGAAAATGGCAAAGAAGTAATATCGGCTTTTACGGCCTCGAGTGGATTTTCTTTAAGGCACTATCAAAATATTATAGCTGATGAACAGGGAAATATGTGGTTGGGTACTTTTCAATCACCATTAATCAAATTTGATGGAAACTCATTTAGATCCTATTATAATTATAATTACCTAAATGAAGCCATTGGAAATGGTGGAGCTGATAATAACAACCATCATTGGCTGATTAAGCATACAAGAGAGGATACATACGAAATAGCCAGTATGGTAATATTTGACGGGTTTCGGTTTGTGGAATCACCTGGTCCAATAGTCTCCAAAAGTTTAATAAAACCCATGATTTTAAGGAATAACCTGACAGGTTTACGAGGCTCAGACAACCGAATTTGGGTTGCAAATAACATTGAAAAAACAATAACCCAATTTGAAGGAAGAAATCTGATAGCTTCGTACGATAGTACTGATTTTCCTTTTGGGGAAATCAGCTTAATAAAGGAAGACCGGGAGGGGAATGTGTATTTTGTTGAAAAAAAAGAAAAAAAAATTACACTCCTAAAGGATGGAAATTTTTCATTGTTCTCTCCCATTGAATTGGCTCCAAATGACGAAATCATTTTTTTCTATCCTGTAAGTTCTGATACTTCTTATATCGGAACAAACAAAGGGATCCATTTTTATGACGGCAAGAAAGCGTATATTCTAAATTCATTACTCCCAAATAGGGTGATTCTGGATGGCGATAATCACCTTTGGGCAGTAACCCTTGCTGGAATATTAAAAATAAAAGGATTGACAGTTGTCAACTTCAATGATCAAAAAGAATTGTCAGAAATAGAACATCCAGTTTTAGGTGCAGACCGGGATCGCAATATTTGGGTATCAGGAATGGGTTTTTTAGGTAGGTTTGACCGTACCTTTTTAGCGTATCCAAATTTGATTGAATCAACTTCCCAAAACAGATCAATTCGCGAAATGTTTCAGACTAAGAAAGGTGATTATTATTTTGGGACATACTTTGATGGCCTTTTTCATTATGATGGGAAAAATTTAATAAACTATTCTTTTGTCCAAAATCAAATCGGAAATTATGGAACAATAAATAACATTTCATCGATTGAGGAGGATCCCTCGGGAAATATATGGATTTTATCCGCCAATGGTGATTTAAAGATGTTTGATGGTAACGAATTCCATACTTACCATTTAAGCGATAATCCAATCTTTTCAATTTATTCTGATTCAAATGGAAATATTTGGTTTACAGAAGACCACAATAATTTGCTGTGCTATTTTAATGGGAAAGAAAAAGTATGCTTTGGTACAGCGCAAGGTTTGAGCGATGGGATAATAACCGCAATCTACGAAGATGATCAAGGGGTGATGTGGTTCGGCACAGTAAACGGATTAAATAAGTTTGAAAATGGCCTTTTTTCTTATTTTACTGAAGATGATGGACTTCCTTGGGAGAGTTTAATACGAACCATAAGCGGAGATAGTCATGGGAACATATGGATAGGCACAACAGAAGGATTAAGTAGGTTTGATGGTAATCTGTTTACCAACTTTACAGTTGAAGATGGTTTGAAAATTAATTTTGTGGCAGATATTAGATCGGATAATGCAAATCAGCTAATTTGGATTAGTACAATTGGGGAAGGACTTTTGGCATTAAGAAAGGATACCTTAGCTTCTAAAGGTGTTGTTTTTGAGGAATATTCGGAAGGAGAAGGATTTTCCATCCCTGCTACAAGTGAGTTTTTCCCTGACCAGGAAGGAAATATTTGGTTTTCCAAAGGGCATAGCTCTCTATATAGATTTGACTACAAAAAGTTAAAAGATAATGGCAAACCATTTCCTATTCATATTTCCAATATCCTGATCAACAACCAACCTGTTTTATGGAGCCAGATTAATGAATCCTATTCTTCTGATAGTTTGATCATGCAAACTGAAATGATATTTCGCTTTGGACATAACCAAAATTCTGGAAAAAATAAAAACCCTGCGGAATACTTCAGGAATATCAGATATGACAGTCTTCTTCCTTATGATTTTATCCCCGTAGGATTGAAACTTCCTTATGCAGCAAATTCTATTAGTTTTGAATTTGCTGCTATTGACCCACATTTTTCAAAGAATACTAGGTATCAATACCGATTGGAAGGATTTGATGATAATTGGAGCCCCTTAGAAAAAAACAATATAGCCAGGTTCGGTAACCTATGGGATGGAGATTACACTCTTCGCATAAAAGCACTTAATCCTTATGGATTATGGAGTGAGATGGAATATTCATTTTCTGTTCTTCCCCCCTGGTGGCGCACCAAATTTGCATATCTAATATATCTTCTCCTCTTTGGCTTTTTAGGTTGGAGAATCCATTTGATTCAAAAAGCGAGAACCATCAGGATTGAGCGTGAAAAAACCAAAGACAGAGAACTGGCACAGGCGAAGGAAATTGAGAAGGCTTATTCAGAACTCAAATCCACCCAAGCCCAGCTCATCCAATCCGAGAAAATGGCCAGTCTTGGAGAACTCACAGCGGGCATCGCCCATGAGATACAGAACCCGTTGAATTTTGTGAATAACTTTTCTGAGGTCAGTGCAGAGCTAGTCGATGAAATAAAAGAATCAAGAGCCAAGACACAAGAATCAAGACCTAAAACCGAAGAGGATGAAATAGAAGATGAGATTCTGGAGGATATCAAGCAGAACTTGGAAAAAATAAATCACCACGGTAAACGGGCGGATGCGATTGTGAAGGGGATGTTGGAGCATAGCCGGACAAGTACAGGAGAGAGAGTTCTTACTGATATCAATGCTTTAGCGGATGAATATTTGAGGTTGAGTTACCATGGAATGAGGGCGAAAGACAAGTCTTTCAATGCCGACTTTAAAACAGACTTTGATCCGAACCTTCCAAAAATTAATGTGGTGTCTCAGGATATCGGAAGGGTGCTGTTAAATATTATTAATAATGCATTTCAGGCTGTAGGGACAGGACATGCCCTGTCCCTACAGCCTCTGGTGACGGTTTCCACCTCCACCCTTGAGGGGGGTCGGGGGGTAAGAATCTCCATCAAAGACAACGGCCCCGGCATCCCCGACGCCATCAAAGACAAAATTTTCCAGCCTTTCTTTACTACCAAACCTACTGGGCAAGGAACGGGACTTGGTTTGAGTTTGAGCTATGATATTGTGAAGGCGCATGGGGGGGAGTTGAAGATTAAATCCGAGGAAGGGAATGGAAGTGTGTTTATTATTTTGCTTCCATTAGTCAGGATCATTGAATAAAAAGATAAGAGGATGACCCGAAGGAATAAAAATCGAAATTGAAGCCTGTTATGTTAGGGACATAATATCAGATATGAATCAACAATCAAGTGAAATCATCAAAGCACATGGCAGCAAACTGGAGATAGAATCCGGATCAGGTGATTTTCATTCAAAATAATTTTAGCCTCATGAAAAAAGGATTTTCACATATTGCACTCCTACTGGTTTTTCTAGTTTACTCTGCTGCAATTTTTGCACAAAACCCCAGAAAAGAACCGCTCTATTTTCAAACCTATACCATTGGAGACGGATTGTCGGATAATTGGGTCAGAGATATCACGAAGGATCAACAGGGATACCTATGGATTGCTACACGTTCCGGTGTAAGCCGTTTTGATGGATATGAGTTTGAGATCTTTCGAAACGAACCCGCCGATTCCACAAGCTTATCCGGTAATGACGCTTTTGCTATTCACACAGACCGGGAGAATAATGTCTGGATAGCTACAGCGGCTGGAATTGACCGGTTTGACCGGTCTTCCCTTACCTTCAAACACTACCAGGTTGATGCAGGTACTTTCTCGAACCTGCGTTTACCTGATGCCAGTCCTGTTAGCAAATTTTATGAGTCTGATAATGGTACACTTTATATCGGTACTGCCGGGGGATTGGCCATTTTCGATGTTTCGCAACAGGAATTTCGAATGATCAGTGCTGATGCTGAAGAGGGATCAGCACTTAGCCATCCGGAGGTTACATCGATCACAGAAAGCCCCGACGGGCGACTATGGATTGGAACCTATGGAGGTGGGATTAACATCCTGGACCCTGAAACAGGAACAATTACATTTCTTCGGAATGATCCAGATGATGTTACCAGCCTGCCCAATGACTATATCTTTAACCTGTTTATAGATCTTGAACAGGTGCTTTGGGTTAATTACGATTTCCGGGAGAATCAACAGGGACTCTTTAACCTTGAAAATGTTTCATCAAGCCGTGGGAGTGGTTTGTGGAAGAAAGAATTGAACACCGGCTTGGTACAGCATTATCTATACAACCCGGAAAGGGGAAATCCTTTATGGGCATTTATATCTGATTTTGAACAAACACGGGACAGAAATATTTGGATATCACAAAATCGTGGATTTGGAGAAGTTCTACAGCTATATAATAATGAAGCGGGTACTTTTTTTGGATATTCGTACGACGTTACTGATCCGGGAACTCTACCTTGGTTGTATGGTACCTCTCTTCTTGAAGATCAGTCCGACCAGCTTTGGGTGGGAACCTCGCGCGGGCTGGCGCGGGCTGACCGCTCTCAAATTCTGATGAACGCTTTTACCCCTGTTCCAAACGACAGATATAGCCTTGATAATTCATTTTACGGTATTGAGGAGGTGAATGTAGACCATTTTTTGATTTCCCGAGATGTTCGGGCGACCATTTCCTGGAACCGTAATACAAATACCTGGAATGAAATCCCTGAAATTCCGTCATACCGAAAACCGGTTGTTTATGATGGCAAAGAATACGTTTGGATTTTATCTATACAGAACACGATTGAGCGGGTTCATCTGGAAACCCATGAAAAGCAAATATACAATCTCAATAAAAGTTCGGCAGGCAGTATTACGATCAATCATTTTCTACGATTATCAAATGAGGTTCTTTTGGTTGCAACCAGCGAAGGTCTGTGGAAATTGACTCCGTCATCCGGTAAGTTTGAAAAAATTGACTTGTCATTTCGATATCCAACCGCTGAGGAATCGGATATTGCATATCTGGTAGCTGATTCAACAGGTTCGGTATGGTTGGGAATAAACAATGCTACCCTGGATCCTTTAAATTCAAGAAAAG
The DNA here is from genome assembly GCF_041749095.1 of Aquiflexum sp. Classification (GTDB taxonomy): domain Bacteria; phylum Bacteroidota; class Bacteroidia; order Cytophagales; family Cyclobacteriaceae; genus Aquiflexum. The sequence continues at coordinate 8,124 of NZ_JBGTCA010000084.1, forward strand.
GCATCTTAGTCGCCAAGTATGACCCAGCCACCGATCAAACGGTATATCCGGACATCAATGATTCCTACCTGTCCGCTTTTGGCAATGGATTTGCAAACCACTTGATGACGGACAGCAAGGGCAGGGTATGGGTATCCAAATCAAACGGACTAGTGCGTTTTGAGCCTAAAACCAAACGCACAACCTTTTACAATACCCAATACGGACTTCAACATCTGACCGTGTTAGGTACCCTTGAGGATAACCTAGGCATGATCTGGATTTGCAAAGAATATGGGATTTCCCGCCTGAACCCGGATACAGGGTCTATCCGAAATTTTGACATAGACAATGGCCTGCGCCCCTCCCGGATAAATCCTCATTCCTTTTATAAACGAGAGAACGGAGAGCTCATTTTTGGCGGGGTCGGCGGGCTGAGCTATTTTCATCCGGAGGATGTTCGCGAGTCAGATGATCCTCCACGCATTCATCTCACAAGCCTTGAGATGGGAGAAACATTTGTAAACCTCTCAGGAACAGGTGCTGGCGAAAGTCCGATAGAGATTGATTGGGGTTCAAACTCCATAAGCGTAGAGTTTGTCTCCGTTAATTTCCGAAATCCCCGGCAAACCACCTATATCTATAAACTTGAGGGTTTTCACAACGATTGGGTGGATGCAGGAACTAGAAGATTTGCGCAGTTCAGTAATTTGCCGCCAAAGCGCTACATCTTTCAAGTTAGGGCAGTAAATGTAGATGGAACAACCTCAACAGAGGCAGCTTCGGTATCTTTTACCGTACTCCCACCCTGGTACCGAACCTGGTGGGCCTATGGTTTTTATCTGATATTTTTGATAGTTGGAGTTGTAACCGTTGACAGAATATTACGCAAAAGGGTACAAGAACAAAACCGCAAAAAAGCACGGGAAAAGGAACTCGAACAGGCCAAAGAAATTGAAAAAGCTTATAAGAATCTTGAAGTAGCCCATGAAAACCTGAAATCTGCACAGGACCAGCTCATCCAACAGGAAAAACTCGCCTCGCTTGGTCAACTAACGGCCGGCATTGCCCACGAGATACAGAACCCGCTCAATTTCGTCAACAACTTTTCCGAGGTAAGTGCGGAGTTGATGGAGGAATTAAAGGGTGAAAGATTAAAAGTGAATGGTGAAAGGGATGAAGCAGTTGAGGAAGAGATTATCGGGGATGTCATCCAGAATCTGGAGAAAATCAATCACCATGGCAAGCGGGCAGATGCGATCGTGAAGGGGATGTTGGAGCATAGCCGAACCAGTTCTGGGGAGAAGGTGCCGACAGATATTAATGCTTTGGCGGATGAATATTTACGGTTATCATACCACGGCATGCGAGCGAAGGATAAATCTTTCAATGCGGTCTTTGAGACCCACTTTGATCTAAATCTCCCCAAAGTTAATGTGGTGCCTCAGGATATTGGAAGGGTTTTGCTGAATATTATCAATAATGCATTTCAGGCTGTAGGGACAGGACATGCCCTGTCCCTACAGCCTCTGGTGACGGTTTCCACCTCCACCCTTGAGGGGGGTCGGGGGGTAAGAATCTCCATCAAAGACAACGCCCCGGCATTCCCTCCTCCATCAAAGACAAAATCTTCCAGCCATTCTTTACTACCAAGCCTACAGGTCAGGGAACAGGGCTTGGATTGAGTTTGAGCTATGATATCGTGAAGGCGCATGGGGGAGAGTTGTCCGTGAGGACTCCTTTGGAGAAAGTAGATTCTAAAGTGGGTGAAGGTTCAGAGTTTATCATTACCTTACCAGTAGAGAAATCATTGAATGTTTAATCTATATCTGGTCTAAAAGTTTTCAGGGTCAAAGTAACCACATGAACGCAAAATAATTCACGGCAAAAAACTTTTTTACAACCTCATATTCTCAGCATAAGGAAAGATTTTTATACCACATAAAAGCCCTTTTCACTCCAATAGAGGCACATTAATCGCATTTTTTTATATAAGTTATGAGAAAATAATTTTATAGTTAAAAAAAATTCTTTGAATTGTTCAATTTTTAATTTTAAATTTCATTACAACTAGGTTAAACACCTTATGATGAAATCTTTACACTTTGTAATTGCGCTTGTTACTTTGACCCTCAGTTATGAGGTCTCGGCGCAGCAACGGGTAGTTACCGGACAGGTAATCTCCGAAGAAGATGGAATTGGTCTGCCGGGGGCGACCATTCTTGTCAAAGGCAGTACAATGGGAACTACCACCAATATGGAAGGTAATTATTCCGTGAATGTTCCTGAAGGTTCTGATGTTTTGGTTTTTTCTTTCATCGGTATGAGTACCGTGGAAGAAATAATAGGCAACAGATCAATAATTAATGTTACCCTTTTCCCTGATGCTGCCGAACTTTCTGAAGTGGTAGTTACTGCCTTGGGAATTGAGCGGGATAAAAGCTCTCTGGGATACGCTACCCAGCAAGTGAGTGGGGATAACATCAGGGTAGCCCGGGAAATGAACGTTAACACCGCTATTGCCGGGAAGATAGCAGGTGTACAAATTGTTTCAGGATCAGGTGCCAAGTTTGGAGCTCCGGCCATACGGATCCGGGGATTGAGGGGAATAAGTGCACAAGATCCACTATATGTTTTGGATGGGATCGTTGTGAATGACCCCGCTTCTATAAATATGGATAACATTCAGGACATCAATGTATTGAAAGGTGCCAATGCTGCGGCTTTATACGGTTCTAGGGCACGTGATGGTGTAGTAGTCCTTACCTCAAGAAAAGGAGGAAAAGGTGATCAGGTAAATATTGATTTTAACCAGACCAATACTCTTGAAAGGGTTTATATCCTTCCCAAATATCAAAATGAATATGGGGGGGGTTATTCTCAGGAATTCCCAATATTTGAATTCGATCCCGCTATACATGATCCCGCTTTGTCGGGACTTAATGGCATGCCGATGACAGAGTTTTATTCTGATGAGAGTTGGGGTCCCAAACTCAATGGTCAAATGGTAGCCCAATGGGATGCTTTTACCCCCGGTACAAGGGGCTATGGACAAGCCCGGCCCTGGTCACCACAGCCAAACAATGTCAGGGACATTTTTAGAACCGGTGCATTGAACAATACCAGTATCAATATTGGAAAAAGTGGCGAAAATTATTCGCTGAATACCACACTGTCCAAGTTAAACAGGACGGGTGTAATGGAGAATACCAACCAGGACAAGTTATTTTTGAATATTTATTTCAATGCCAAACTGTCTGAAAAGCTTGAGTTGATCACTGCTGCAAATTATAGTGAATCCAATACCTTTGGAAATCTTTTTGAGGGGTACAACAGTATAGGTTCCAATGTAAACCAATGGTTTCAGCGGCAATTGAATACCGGTTTGCTAAGGGAATATTACCAAATGCCCGATGGAAGGTACACTTCATGGAACATCAATTCACCATCAGATACCTCGCCTCTATATTGGGACAATCCTTTTACCATGCTATACGCAAATCCAAATACATCTAATAGGGAGGTTTTAAGTACAAAATTTTCCTTGGCGTACCAAATT
>NZ_JBGTCA010000085.1:0-2217 GCF_041749095.1 Aquiflexum sp.
AATTTGTTCAAAAGCTTCTTTCAATAACCCTGCAATTTGATAATGTACTTTATAACATTACTAACGAAAGCTTCCTTAGTCTTGAATGGGAGGATTATTGGGCTGAATTTGTGTCGGATTTGGCTCAAGGAAGTGGGAAAACAATCTATATAAGCAGCATGAATATGGTCGCTTCTACCGGAGTAAGACATGTTATGAACAGAAGAGACCTCTATTCATTTGTGGAAATTTCCCAAAATAATCAAGATTCAAGAGGAGCTAGGGGAAAGGCACATTGGGAAAATGTTGTAAAATGGAGAAGAATTCTAGAACTTCAAGAAGGGGGTGCAATGCCTATGAACAACGAGAAAATTTATGGCTCTAGGGAAAACAGAAACTATTCCTTTGGAACTGGTACAGAAGCAGAGGACAGATTTTGGAAGAATGTTTTTGGTGGGGCAGCCTCTGTACGCTTTCATAGACCGAATGCTGGAATGGGTTTATCCGAAAGAGCACAGATTAATATAAAAGCGTTGTCAATGTTTTTGGAGGAATTTGATATCTTTTCTTCCGGTTCATACTTAGGAATAGATTTTTATGCCGAATCGGAAGGATATGCTTTGGCCAATATTGGAAAGGAGTATGCTGTTTATCTTCCTGCTGGTAGATATTCATTAGAACTCGATCCCTGGCTTTTATCTAAAAAAGTCAGTATTAAGTATCTAGATTTTGATTCGGCTACTTGGTCAGAGAACGAAATTTTAGAATTAAAATGGGAAAAGGGTTTAAGTGAATTCTTTGGTTATCAACAGGGAATCCAAATAACTTCTCCTTCCAACCGTCCTTGTATAGCAGTTGTCAAATTTTTAAAATAGGATAAGGAAAAATCAAATGGTCATAAAGAATACTATAATTATCACTGTCCAATGGCTCACTTTTTTCATTTTGGTTTAGTAAAGAATTATCAGGCAGTAGCGGAGGATTTCTCGCCGCAGGAGGATTGGGCTATGATGGAAAAACAGACACACAAGGCAGCACGGCTATCGATAATTAAGTTTTCTTTATAAAAAATTATTATGAATCGACGAAATTTCATCATCAATACATCTTTGGTAGGATTGGTTTTACCATCCTTCTCCTCGGCAATTAAGTTTCAAGAAAAATTTAACTCTTCGGAAGAGGAATTACTGTATAATGGAATCAGATTGCCCAAATTATGGCCTCCGAGGCATTTTCAGCCTGAATCGGAAGATCCTATGGAAATACCCTATTTAAATAATATACCCAAAGCAATTCCAATTGATGTCGGTCGACAACTTTTTGTAGACGACTTTCTGATTCATGATACCAACTTAACAAGACAATATCATTTGGCTGAAAAATTTGAAGCCAATCCTGTATTTGCCCCCTATTCAGAAGATGAGGTTGGTGGGCCTGAAAATAAAAGATCGGTAGTATATACAGGTCATGGAGGTGTTTTTTATGATTGGGAAGAAGGTTTGTATAAGATGTACTACAGATCGGGATGGTTGGGTGGCTTGGCTTTGGCTACCAGTAAAGATATGATTAATTGGGAACGGCCGACTTTAGGAATTTCCGGGGGTAATTTGCTTTTACCAAAAGGGAATATCTACACTGGTGAAGCTTTATTGACTGCAGGTTCTGACAATTGTGTATGGTTGGATATGCAAGCTCCTTTAAGTAAGCGAATAAAGTTCCTTACCTGTTGGATGCACGCACCTCTCGATCAACGTCCAAAGCACACGACTCATACTTTGCACGTTTCTGATGGCAAAAAATGGTCAAAAGGCAGACCTACCGGAAAATTTGGTGACTATTGTTCGTTTTTTTATAATCCATTTAGAAAAAAGTGGATTTATAGTATCAGAATATCTGATGGATCTAGAGGCCGATGCAGGTACTATTCCGAACATACAGATTTCCTGAAGGGAGCCGATTGGTCTGATGCAGTTTACTGGACCAATGCAGACCGACTTGACAAGCCGGAACCGGTTGGATCTTATCCTGGTGCGGGCGAACAACCTCAATTGTACAGCCTGAATGCCATTGCCTATGAAAGTATTTTTATTGGGATGCATCAAATTTTGAGAGGACCAGACAATAAGATTTGCGATGAGGGTAAATTCCCTAAATTAACTGATCTGGAAATAGGTTACAGCAGGGATGGATTTCACTGGCATCGACCCGATCGAAGGGCTTTTATAGCTGGTGAGAGAA
>NZ_JBGTCA010000086.1:0-18144 GCF_041749095.1 Aquiflexum sp.
AGTAGCTATTTAAATATCACAATATATATTCCATGAGTATTAATATGTGGTTAAGAATGACGCTGAAGCCATTTTTTCATTCTGACTACCCAAAATGTTTGATAGCTACTTGCTTAATTGCGCAAACTCTTTGGCAAAATAACTTAAGATCACATTGGCCCCGGCCCTTTTGATACTGAGAAGAGATTCCAGCATGGCCCTTTCCCCATCCAGCCATCCACGTTGGGCTGAAGCTTTGATCATGGCATATTCTCCGCTGACATTATAAGCAGCAATTGGCAGATTGGAATTGTCCTTCAACAGGCGTATTACATCCAAATAAGCCAAAGCCGGCTTGACCATTAAGAAGTCCGCACCTTCCTCTGTATCCAGATCGGCTTCTATCAATGCCTCATAGTAATTGGCAGGATCCATTTGATAGGATTTCTTATCTCCCATTTTTGGGGCCGAATCCAAGGCATCACGGAATGGACCATAAAAAGCCGAAGCATACTTGGCAGTATAGGACATAATGGAGACATTTGTAAAACCATTGTCATCCAACATTTGGCGGATAAAACCTACTCTCCCATCCATCATGTCAGAGGGACCCAAAATGTCCGCCCCTGCCCTGGCCTGGGCCAATGACATTTTTGCCAATATCTCCAAAGTCTCATCGTTCAATATTTTTCCATTTTCTACCAACCCATCATGGCCATCAGAACTGTAAGGATCCATGGCCACATCGGTCATGACTACCGCATTCGGAAAGGTTGTTTTGATTTTATGAATGGCTTTTAGGTAGAACGTCTCCGGGTTATGGCTTTCTTTGGCAAATCTGTCCTTTTTGCTTTCCGGGTATGCAGGAAAAATATCGAAAGCCATGATACCCAACTCAATGCATTCCCCTATTTCTTCCAGTATCAGGTCCAAAGAAAATCTGAATATACCGGGCATAGAAGCTACTTCGATTTTCTGGTTTACCCCGTCGATCAAAAACATAGGGAATATAAAATCCTTCACAGAAAGTCTGGTTTCTTCCACCATGTTGCGGATAGCCTGCGATTTTCGGTTTCTTCTTGGTCTTCTTAGCATGGTGATTCGATTTTTTTCAAAGATACTATTATGATAAAAACGATTTTATTTTTACCCTCTTACTTTTTACTTTTGATTTCCTTTTTGATAAACCTTTCAATCCGTTGTATATCATATTTGGAACCTCCTACAAATACTTCTTTGACACTGCCATCTTTTTTCACCAGAACATGCAGCGGAATTGCCCTGCCATGGTATTCCTTATCCATTCTCATCAATACTGACATAGCCTCCAAATTTTCAAAACTTTTCTCAAAACTGAATTCAAATGAAGGTCTTCTTTTCCGGAATTTTTCAAAAACCTCCTTGCTTTCGTCTGTGAATGCCAAAAAACGGATATCCTGGCCCTGGTATTTTTCCACAAGTGCATTCAATTCGGGAATTTCCTGAATACAGGGTCTGCACCAAGTCGCCCATAAATTGATGACCAATATTTCATTTTCCTCCAAAGGCAAAATATCATCATCACCGAGAAAATCATTTAGATACTCCCGGAAATTATCAACAGGAGGGGATAGGGAATGGATAGCTTCACCAAAATTAAATTGGATTAACTGTGCTTCCCAAAACAAAATGAGGGTGAAAAAAAAACTAAGTAGGATTTTCATGATCGCAAGATATAAGCAAATATATTTTCTATTTCCTATCCATCAAGATGATAAATACATTTATGCATGATTTAGCTTTCCCGGAATATCTATCAATATCAAATCTGCCACTACTGACCAGTATCAATAATTATCCAACCCGCCTGCGGCAGGCAGGTATCTACAAATATCTAGCTTAATAGGTTTTAATTTAAAAATAACTAAAACAACCCTGCTGATATCTATTGCTCAATCTATCAATTTCAACACCATCTCCACATCAACTTCTCTGAAATCTTGGATATACAGTTCACAAACCGGCAACTCCTCCTTACTGTGGGAAGACAGAACTCCCACTACTTTCATACCTGCATTTTTGGCAGCCGTCACTCCTGAAAATGAATCTTCAAAAACGACGCATAAATCAGGCTCAACCTGAAGGTTTTCCGAAGATTTCAGATATATCTGCGGGTCGGGTTTGTGTTTGGTTACATCCTCGCTCGCCAACACTGATTCCATATGGTCAAACAAAGACAAAGCTCCCGCTATCAGTTCCATATTGGCAAAAGGTGCGGAAGTAGCTACTCCGGTGAGAAACTGATTGGTTTTCAATTGATGGAAAAACTTCATAAACCCGGTTATAGGCTCTACTTTATCCTTATATATTTCTCTGAACAGACTCTCCTTTTCATCCTCAAGTTCCAAGAGTTCGCTTCCGGAAATTGGTTTACCAAAAAAATGACTCATGATATAGGAATTGCTTTTGCCATACATGTGCAGAGCAAACTCCTCCTCCGTGGGATACATATTTCTTTTGGCAAAAAATTCTTTGAATGCCATTGAGTGGTAGGGATTGGTATGGCAGATAACGCCATCCATGTCGAAAATGACCGCTTTTTTCATGGTATAATAGGTTCTTTGATTTGGCAAAGCTAATGAAAAAAGAAAACATGACTTATATAACAGAAAACTACAGTTCAGTCCTAATCTTTTGTTTCTTTAAATATTGTTCAACCTTAATAAGAAAACCCTCCAAGATCTCAAATATCCTAGAGGGTTTTTCTAGAAAATATTTCCGTTCCGTACATAAGGAAAAATATAAATGAATATCCATTATCCATAAATATCTTTTACAACTATTTCAATAATCTTTCTACTTTATTTCAATTGTATTTCTACCCTATTCCGAGATTTCACTTCTCAAATTCCTTCACCACCTTCTCAATAATATCGCAGCATTCATGCAACTGTTCCTCGGTCATTACCAAAGGTGGTGCAAATCTGATGATATTGCCATGGGTAGGCTTGGCCAATAGGCCATTGTCCTTTAGTGCAACACACATATCCCAAGCAGTGGTACTGTTTTCAGAATCGTTGACGACAACAGCATTGAGTAAGCCTTTGCCGCGGACAAGTTTTAGGATCTTATACTTGTCCACCAATTTCTGCATCCTTACCCGGAAGAGTTTTCCCAATTTCCGTGCATTCAGTGCAAGTTTTTCATCTCTTACTACTTCCAATGCAGTCATAGCCACTTTTACGCCTAATGGATTTCCTCCAAAAGTCGACCCGTGCTGACCCGGTTTGATCACATTCATAATATGGTTGTCTGCCAATACTGCCGATACAGGGTAAAAACCTCCTGAAATCGCCTTTCCCAATACAAGCATATCCGGTTTGATGTAAGTGTCCTGTTTCTCGCAATGCCCCTCGCAGGTACAGTTGCCACAAACTGCCAATAACGAACCAGTTCGCGCAATGCCTGTCTGGATTTCATCTGCTATGAACAAAACATTTTTGGATCTGCATTCCTCAGACACCCTTCTTAAATAATCATCAGCCGGCGTAAATACCCCGGCTTCTCCCTGAATAGGCTCCACTAAAAAAGCAACTACATTATCATCTTCCAATGCTTCCTTCAATGCCTTGATATTATCATAAGGAATTTTAATAAAACCAGGTGTATATGGGCCAAAATTCTTTCTGGCATTTTCATCACTGGAAAATGAAATAATTGTGGAAGTCCTACCGTGAAAGTTGTTCTCCGCTACTACAATCTTGGCTTTATTTTCGTCCACACCTTTGACTTCATAGCCCCACTTTCTCGCTATTTTGATGGCAGTCTCTACACCTTCCGCCCCGGTATTCATGGGCAACACTTTATCAAAACCGAAATACTCGGTGATGTATTTTTCAAAAGGTCCCAATATATCATTGTAAAATGCTCTTGAAGTCAGGGTCAAAGTTCCTGCCTGCTCGATCAATGTATTTTTGATTCTTGGGTGGCAATGACCTTGGTTGACGGCAGAATAAGCAGATAAAAAGTCGTAATACTTCTTTCCCTCCACATCCCAAAGGAATACGCCTTCACCTTTTGCCAACACCACCGGTAGGGGATGGTAGTTGTGGGCTCCATATTTGTCTTCCAGCGCTATCGCCTGCTTGCTTGAGTTTATTATTTCCATCATAAAATTTGTAATTTCGCTGCCCGATCAAGGGCATATTTCACCGTATTTATCACTTCGGCAAATATAGCAAATGCCCTCAGGATAAAAGAATGAATTCCAAAAAGAAGACAACAGCACCCATCCCACTCATCCCGGGAGACTATTACATCAATGAAAATGGCCTCATGGTTTTCACCGCCCAATACCACTTAAGGAGGGGCTATTGCTGTGAAAGCGGCTGCAAGCATTGTCCATATAAGGAGAAAGGTTGATTAGTTGGGCTGTCTTAAAAAGTGCCCTCTTCTTGGTACTTGGTACATTGTACTTGGTACAAACTTTTCAATATCACTCGTTTCTCTCATCTTATGTCTCATGTCTCACGTCTAAAAAAGAAAACTTTACGGAATAATTTCGAACCCTGCCCTTGGTAATTCAGGTAAAAGTCCGATATTTGCAAACTCAATTGGAAAAACGTCTTTAATAATAAGATTATATATCATGGCAAAAGTTTGTGACATCACCGGTAAAAGACCTCGGGTAGGTAATAATGTATCGCACGCGAACAACAAGACCAAGCGTAAGTTTTATCCAAACTTGCACAAAAAAAGCTTCTATGTTCCTGAAGAGGATGCTTGGATCACGTTGAAAGTTTGTACCAAAGCCCTAAGAACTATCAATAAAAAAGGCATCACTGCTGTATTGAAAAAAGCTCAGGAAAAAGGATTCATTGTAATTAGATAATCATCGGGTTTACCCAATAAATAATATAGAGCGATGGCTAAGAAAGGTAACAGAGTTCAAGTGATTATGGAATGTACGGAGCATAAAGCTACCGGTCTTCCAGGTACTTCAAGGTACATCACTACCAAAAACCGTAAGAACACAACTGAAAGATTGGAATTGAAGAAGTTCAACCCAATTCTGAAGAAAATGACGGTACATAAAGAAATTAAATAATTTAGGTTTTTGCTTAGGCAACCTATAAAATCCCAAAGATATGGCTAAGAAAGTAGTAGCAACCCTGAAAAAAGAAGGCGGCGTAACTTATGCTAAGGTAATCAGAGCGATCAAGTCTGACAAAACCGGTGCATATACCTTCAAAGAAGAGATGGTTCCGACCACTATGGTTCAGGACACCTTGAAAAAATAACACATTGCAATCATTTGCAAGTAAATGTCCCTTCAAGCAAAGTCTTGGAGGGACTTTTTCATTATATTCGGATTCTAAAATTGTATAGATATGGGAATTTTCGGTTTTTTTACCAAAGACAAAAAAGAGAGTCTTGATCAAGGACTACAAAAGTCCAGCGAAAATATTTTTTCCAAGCTCAGCAAAGCTGTAGTCGGCAAATCCAAGGTTGATGAGGATGTTCTGGATGAATTGGAAGAAATCCTGATCACATCAGATGTAGGTGTGGATACTACCATCAAAATCATCAGAAGAATAGAAGACCGTGTCGCCAAGGATAAATACGTGGGTACAACAGAACTTGATGTCATCCTTAGGGAAGAAATCATGGGCCTGATGGAAGAAAACAAAAGTGCGGATCTTTCTGATTTTGATCTTCCTGCTGACAAAAAACCTTATGTAATCATGGTGGTAGGTGTAAATGGCGTGGGCAAAACCACTACCATCGGCAAATTGGCCCATCAATTTAAGGGTGCAGGAAAATCAGTTATTCTTGGAGCAGCAGATACTTTTCGTGCCGCTGCAGTTGATCAGTTGATTCTTTGGGGTGAAAGGGTTGGCGTTCCTGTGGTTTCCCACGGGATGAATACAGACCCCGCTTCAGTGGCTTTTGACGCTGTCAAAAAGGGTGTGGATACCGGTGCGGATGTGGTCATTGTAGATACAGCAGGCCGTCTGCATACCAAAGTCAACCTCATGAACGAGCTGACCAAAATCAAAAGAGTGATGCAGAAATTCATCGATGATGCTCCCCATGAAATCTTATTGGTACTTGATGGCTCGACCGGACAGAATGCTTTTATACAGGCCCAAGAATTTACCAAAGCCACCGATATCACGGCCTTGGCCATCACCAAACTGGACGGCACCGCCAAAGGAGGCGTGGTCATCGGCATCTCCGATCAATTCAAAATCCCCGTCAAATACATTGGAGTAGGCGAAAAAATGACCGATCTGCAAGTATTCAACAGAAAAGAGTTTGTGGATTCCTTGTTTAAAAGGAAGTGAAGTCCTGCCAAACCTTTGAGGTCTTTTTTTGACCTCGAAGGTTTTGAGGTGGATTAAACCTAGAAACAAGCGCGATGCATTCATGCCATGACTCAAAGTCATGGCATGAATTGTTTATAAAACTCTGTGTCCTATGCTTCTATGTGGTAATTTAAAGGTAAAGACCTTCGAGGTTAAAAAAACCTCAAAGGTCAAAGCGGATCCTTACATAACCTTCATAATCATCACTTAGTTGGGGGATCAATTTGAGATAGAGGCCTTGGGGTGTAGCAAACCCACTTCCTGAGAACATTTCATTCGTAAAAAACAACTCACCTTTTTTCTCCAAATGCTCATCCAAAATGATAAAACCGGTTTTATTGAACTTCAAATCCTTTCTTTCTTCTGTACCCAAAACAATATGGCGTAGGATAATTTTCCGGTAAGGATCATGGATCATCCATTTGTACCGGCTTGAATTTAAATTTGGATGAAAAACCATCCATTCCCCTTGTGGTTCAACCTTTCCTTTTTCAAACGTCAAAGGCTCTGAACTTTTACCATCCACCCAAAATTTCTTTTCACCCTCCAAAATCAATAACGAGTCTGTAGCAGGAAAATTGATCAAATGCTTTCCGGAAACATATTTGTGGGAATAAACTCCCAACTCAGGGTCATCCAAAAATTGTTTGTATTCTTCTGGATATTTGAATGAAGTCGGGATTTTCTCCTTACTTTCAAAATCAAAAAACCAAATCCAATCCCCATACGAAAGATTCGGTTCTTTCAGAACAAAAGGCACATCCAAGACGATCAACTTTTTCTCAGAACCTATCCAGGTCATAGAGTTTCCGTTCATCGTATTGAAGTTTGAGCTTAGCCTTTCTTCACCTACTTCAGGTAATCCCATCCGATCCAACACTTTTCCCTTCAAATCTGTACGCAAGATCTGTTTGTTGTCGGAAATAAAAAACATGCCATCTTCCGTAATCAAATGACCGGCGATCCATGTTCCAATGCCATCCGGGCCTTCCTTTTCAAATTCCTGTACACTTAATAACTTACCTCCAGGATAACTATACTTCAAAAGTCTGTAATTGACAAAGGCATAAAGATATTCTTCACCGTTGCTTTTGACATAAGCAAGGCTTGGTGGCAAGCTTTTGGTGAGGGTATCTTTTTCCAGATAAAGGGTATCGACAATATATTCCTTCAGATCACCTGTGAAAAATCCGGTAGATTTGGGATTTTTTGGGGAACAGGAAAAAGAAAAAACAACTACTGCAAAGCAATACACCATCTTCCTAAAATCAAATATTACCATAGCACTAAAGTTTTTTCAAAATTAAAAATAGATGCAATTAACAATGTTGCAAACAATGTCCGGTAAAAAAAAACTTAAGACTTGATTTAACTTTGATGCATTATATCCATGGTTTGAATAATAGCATTTCAAAATATAGTCCAAACCAAAAAAAGACCACCGGATCAAATCCATCCGAAGGTCTTCCCTATTTTTACCATTAACCTCCAATCAAGCTACATTCCCAAATCTTGTTCCCCGATATTCAGGGCAGGCTTAGAATCTTGGTAAAGACCTTCGGGGTTTTAAAAACCCCAAAGGTCATACATATCTTGATTCTTGGTTCTTGTTTCTTGGTTCTTGTTTCTTGGTTCTTGTTTCTAAAGTCACGTCTCTCGCTTCTCGCTTCTAATCTCTCCCCTCAATCCCCTCCCAAAAACGGATACCTATAATCCACAGGAGGAACAAAAGTTTCCTTGATGGTCCTTGGAGATACCCATCTGAGTAAGTTGATCATGGAACCGGCCTTGTCATTGGTACCTGAAGCCCTTGCTCCACCAAATGGCTGCTGTCCTACGACTGCACCTGTCGGCTTGTCATTGATATAGAAGTTACCGGCTGCATTTCTCAGTTTCTTGGTAGCCAATTCAGTCGCATATCGATCTTGGGAGAATACCGCACCTGTCAGGGCATAAGGTGAAGTCTGATCCACCAATTCCAAAGCTTCTTCAAAGTGCTCAGCCTGATACACATAAATGGTCAGAACAGGACCGAAGATTTCCTCACACATGGTGGTGTACATTGGGTCTTTGGTAACAATCACTGTGGGTTCGATAAAATAGCCTTTAGACTTGTCAAAATTACCTCCTGATATGATTTCCACGCCATCTGCTTTTTTGGCATTGCTGATATAATTTGAAATCTTATCAAATGATTTTTCATCAATCACAGCATTGATAAAATTGGTAAAATCTTCGGAGGGTCCCATTTTCATGGACGCCAGATCTTCCAATAAATATTTTTTCACATCATCCCAAAGATTAGAAGGGATATAAGCTCTTGAAGCCGCAGAGCATTTTTGTCCCTGGAATTCAAAAGCCCCTCTTGACAAACCCACGGCCACTGCTTTGGGATTTGCTGATTTATGGGCTATCACAAAATCCTTACCGCCTGTCTCACCTACAATTCTTGGATAGGATTTGTACTTAAAGATATTTTCCCCAATGGTCTTCCAGATATGCTGAAAAACACCCGTAGAACCTGTAAAGTGGATTCCGGCAAAATCAGGATGGTTGAAAATGATATCTCCTGTAGTCGGTCCATCAACATAGATCAGGTTGATGACGCCATCGGGAACGCCGGCTTCTTTAAAAACCTGCATCAATATATTGGCTGAATAAATCTGGGTATAAGCAGGCTTCCAAACCACTGTGTTTCCCATCAGGGCAGCAGAAGTAGGAAGGTTACCTGCAATGGCTGTAAAATTGAAAGGAGTCAATGCAAATACGAAACCCTCTAATGGTCTTTGCTCTACTCTATTCCAAACGCCATTACCGGAAACGGGAGGCTGTTGTGCATATATTTCCGCCATGTATTTCACATTGAAGCGCAAAAAATCAATGAACTCACAGGCTGCATCAATTTCAGCCTGATAAGCATTCTTGGACTGACCCAGCATAGTTGCTGCATTGATCTTTGCCCGGTATGGGCCTGCCAGCAAGTCTGCGGCTTTTAGAAAAATGGCAGCTCTTTGCTCCCATTGCATCAATTCCCAAGCGTGCTTTGCGCCCATCGCAGCATTGATGGCCTGATCTACGTGGGAGCCATCTCCTTCGTGAAAATGTCCCAGAAGATGTTGGTGGTCATGAGGTGGATTCATTGGCTTTTTATTGCCTGTTCTCACTTCTTCACTCCCGATATACATTGGCACATCTGCTTGCTGTGCCCTGAATTCTTTTAACATTGCCTGAAGCTCCGATCTCTCAGGAGAACCTGGGGCATAACTTTTTACCGGTTCATTGACCGGTTCCGGAACATTGAAAAATCCTTTAAGCATATTATTTGAGTTTATAAGTTTCTAATGCCCCAAATATAATGCTTCCCATCGGGAAAACCTGCCGGAAAGGGATTTGGATGTTGGGAAGGTTGGAAGGTTTAAAAGTTGGATGGTTATAAGATTAAAAAGATTGTATTGTTCAAATCATCTACCATGTTTCTTTTGACTCACAACTCTATCTCGGGTTTTGCATCTTGTCTTCATCCTTTTTGCTTTGAGAAAGAGATTCTTCACTTCGCTATAAGCTTTCTTTAAATCATACTTTCCACAAGCTCGTTTTGAATGACGGCTCTATATACCCGTATCTTTTTCTTAGTTCTTGTTTCTTGGCTCCCCGATTTCGGGACAGGCTTTGGTTCCCCAATACTCGGGACAGGCTTTGGTTCCCCAATACTCGGGGCAAGCTTTGCTTCTTGTTTCTTGGCTCTTGATTCTTGGCTCTCGTTTCACGCATCTCGCCTCTCAAAAAATCTCTTCCAATTCCTTCAAATGCCTGATCGTATATGTTGGAACATGCTCGATGCCTTTTCCATGGGGATCAAAATAGATGTTGTCAATTTTGGATTGGATAGCTCCCAAGATGTCGGAATTGGGATTATCCCCTATCATGATACAATCCGTAGCTTTTACAGACAGCTTGTCCAAAAGATATTGAAAAATCCTTGGATCGGGTTTTTTATGTCCCGTTGTCTCCGAAGTGATTACAAAATCGAAGTAGGATTCCAGGCCCGATGATTTCATTTTCAGGGCTTGACTTTCGTTGAAACCATTGGTGATGATATGCATCTTGTAATTAGGCTTCAGGTACTCCAAAATCTCTTTTGAATAGGGGACCAAATGCGGCTTGGAAGATGTCCTGTTCAAGAAATCATCTTCCATTTCTTTGGGGACAGTATCATCCCTGGCTCCCGCCTTTTCAAAAATAAGTTTGAACCGGATATCTCTTAGAGTTTTTTTATCCATCTTTCCCAAATCATACAACGCCCATAACTTAAAATTGACCTGATAGAATGCATCCAAAAAAGTTTTGAAATCTACGATCCCAAAGTTTTGAAGCTGATATATTTCAAAAAGTTCTGAAAGCGATTCGAGAACGTTTTTATCATAATCCCAAAGGGTCTGGTCCAAGTCGAAGAAGAGATGTTGGTATTTTTTCAAGGGTAAATTATTTTCGGTAGGGATTGTTCTGAATTTTATTGATTGCCAACTCCCTGTTGGAATAAAGAATTTGGTAAACCTCCTGATCCTTGATAAGGTTGGCATCTTTCTGAATAAACTTAAAAATCTGCTGAATGATTTCCTGCACTTCTTCCAAAATATAATAAAAAATCCATTGGTCCACCCTGCGGCTTCCTACCAATCCTGAATTTTTGAGATAGACAAGATGTCTGCTTGTTTTGGTCTGGGTAAAATCCAGTATGTGTTCCAGATCAGAAATAGATAGCTCTTTATTCTGTTGCAATAAAGATAAAATACGGACTCTGGGCTCTTCTGACAAAGCTTTGAAAATCCTCATCCCATAGGTCAAACTGATATTTTTAAGTCGCATTTATAATTTTTAACGAATAAAACTGCTTTGAAATTAAACAAATGATCCCAAAATAGGCTAATATTATAGCGAAATTAAAACCGTTAACTGAACTCAACCCGGTTAATTTTCATTAATTATTAAAGGAGTTGCTTTGAAAATAAGATTATCACATATAGCCCTGATGTCATTTTTTGGCCTTTTCTTCTTCGGGATTCAGGATGCCATTGCCCAGGATCAGAAAGATAGAAAAGTCATCCAACTGTCAGGAATCATCCTGAATGCTGACAGCACAGATGCTGTTCCCGGAGTCAATGTCTATGTACCAAAGAAAGGCCGCGGCACAAGCAGCGGTCGTTATGGTTATTTTTCACTGCCGGTCCTGGAAGGCGACAGTGTGGTTTTTACTTTTATAGGATTGCAGAGACAGGTTTATCGCGTTCCGGAATTTGTGCCCGAAGACAGAATCAGTCTTATCCTGACCATGCAGGTTGATGAAATATCTTTGGCAGAAATCGAGGTCATGCCCTATCCCACCGAAGAAGAGTTTAAACGGGCGGTGTTGGCGATGAATTATGAAGCACCGATGGCTATAGATACTAGAGGAAGCATGAGTTCTGAAACATTATTAAGGTGGGCGGAAGGAATGCCAGCTTCAGGAAATGAAAATATGCGCTATTTCCAACAAGGGCAGATCATGCAGATACAGGACCGTTACGGCCCCAGACCGTTCACGCTTGTGGATCCATTTGCACGGTCCAAGTTTATTCAATCCATCAAAAGGGGTGAGTTAAAAAAACGGGATTAAATCAACGTTTCAATCGATAATTAAAACTTTATGAACTGCGCTGATGTGCAGTTTTTTTTTGTGTTAAAAAAAATCACCCTTTAGGGTGAGGGATGCTGTGCCCAATCAAAGCAAATTCACCAAATAAAACCAATGATAATTTCGAATGTGAATTTCTTCCATTCCAATTCCCATTAGTTGATCAGCTTATTTTAAACAACTTTCTTTTAACCCAAAAAAACACAACACCATGACAAGAAAAACACATTTATCTGCCGCCTTCATGTTTGGCTTGGCGGTTTGCCTGATAATGGGAGGATGCATCCATGAAAGCATCACGGAAGATTCCGTTCAACCTTCACAGGAATCGAATCTGAGTACAGAGGAACTTGCAATTTTGGATGATGATATCGGGATTTCTCTTAGAATGAATCCCTCCAATCAGAATCGGCTTCTCGCCGGCATACGGGCTGCCACTGCCAAATACCACCGGCTTTCGTCAGCTGAGGCTGACAAATATGTATTGGACCCACACTGCGTTGAAGTACCTAATTTGGGCGGTATGGGACATCATGCTGTCAACATGAGCCGTATCGGTCCTTTTGTGAATCCCGCTGAGCCTGGAGTCTTGGTATATGAACCCATGAAAAATGGAGGGTTTAGATTGGGGGCTGTAGAGTACCTGGTACCTGCTGGCCCTTGGCATGCCGATCCAAAAAATGTAGGGCCCCCGATGCTGGGTAATCAGCCCTTTGATGACCACACAGAAATGACCACAAATGAAAAAGGAGAACCAGTCAATGCCAAAGGTGGACCTCCTTTCCCTCACTACCAACTCCATGTTTGGTTGTGGACCAATAATCCAAAGGGAATATATACTCCATTTAACCCTAATGTAAGCTGTCAGTAAGCATTGGCTGTAGATTGAGGAAGAGTTGCAGCTGCAGCTTTCCCTATATTATCTGCATTTTAAAATTAAATAAAATACCACCAACCCTTCATTTTGGAAAAAAGCCCCAAAGCAGATCCTTGGGGCTTTTTTTTTAAGCATTTTTATTTCCTTTCCCCATTCCCTTTTCCAGGTAAATAGAAGTAATGGGATATACGATTTTAATGTCCGGTTCCATTCTGAACCTGTCTATCATTGCTTCGGTAAAATGATGCTCAAAAAAACGTCTTTTTCTGGGATTGCACAGATACCTCAATGAAAGTTGAATCCCCCGCTCATGGATTTTGCAGTAGACGGTGGGCGTATATTGACTGAATGAGATGAAATGTTCTTTCTGCGCTTTTCGTAGCGCATATTCTATTGTTTTGAAATCAGACTGAAACATTTTGTTCATGATCTCTTTCAGGATTATCTGGGCTTTTTTGTAATCCGAATCCAAACTGATGTTTATATTCTGCTCATTCCAGATATAATCAAACCCCTGACTGTAATTGGCCTGTGGATCCATAAAAACTTTCCCGTTTGGCACATGTACAATCCTGCCGGTACTTTGGTCCGCATCTACCCAATTTCCGACCTCCAATAAGCTGAACTGAAACAATCTCAGGTCCACCACATCGCCTATGTAGTCTCCTATCTGAATCCTGTCCCCCACATCAAAGGGCTTGCGCCAGTAAATAAAAATCCACCCTGCTATGTTGACAAAAATATCCTTCAATGCAATCGCAATACCGGCTGACAATAATCCCAGAAAAGTGGTGATTGACTGGAAATTGCTGATCCAGATATTACCTACCAAAAGCAATCCGATAAAAACCAGCGTATACTGAACAGTTTTTCTCCAATGGTACACCCGCTTCATGTCCTCCCCAGTACGGATTCCTATGATTTTATTGCCGCCTTTTTTGATCAGCCATAAAATCAAAATTATCAGGATAGTTTTATAAATATTCCACCTGACATCGTATTCGACTATATCATTTAGGTAATTAACCCAGTTTTCCATTTTTACAAAAATATTTTCCAATCTAAGGGTACTTTGTCTCAATTTCAAATTTGAAACCATTCTTTATGCCCAATCTCCCTTTTATTGACAATTACCTGAACATTACTTGACAATGAGTGTTTATTTTGTTTAAATTATAAACATATAAATGTTAATATTTTCAACATTTATAATAAATGCTTTGCGATATATTTCCCACCTGTGGGACGATATAGATAGATATAAAACCCTCAATCTTAACGCTGATCCAGTATCGGATTACTATCCTAGATAGGCTTCAATATCCTCCATATCGCCGAAGGCATATATCCATTTATATCAAGTATATATCGCTTTAGCTTATATCCACTTATATCGCCGAAAGCATATATCTAATTTATATCACGAAGCATATATCGCTTTAGCTTATATCACGAAGTACTTATGTTCATCAACTGCCATTCC
The DNA here is from genome assembly GCF_041749095.1 of Aquiflexum sp. Classification (GTDB taxonomy): domain Bacteria; phylum Bacteroidota; class Bacteroidia; order Cytophagales; family Cyclobacteriaceae; genus Aquiflexum. The sequence continues at coordinate 14,358 of NZ_JBGTCA010000086.1, forward strand.
TTTTACAGCTTCAAATACGGCACCATGTCCGTGGAAGCACTGATTGCCGAAGCGAAGGGCAAAAAACTCGACGCCCTTGCCCTCACCGATATCAATTCGGTGGCGGGGGTATTTCCTTTTATCCGTGAAGCGCAGAAAAACGGCATCCACCCTGTCATTGGCATAGACTTCCGCAATGGGGCGAAGCAGCAATACATCGGCCTGGCCAAAAATCAGGAAGGCTTTAACGAACTCAACCGCCACCTTTCCCACCACCGTATCAAAGGTATTCCATTTTCGGATAGGGCCCCTGCATTCCAGAACAGCTTTATTGTCTATCCTTTGCCCCCCAAGTTTTTTGCCCTCCGGGAAAATGAATTCATCGGTGTGCATCCCTATCAGCTTAACCGTATCGTCAAGTCCCCATGGTTCAGGTATAAGGACAGGCTGATATTGTTACAGCCTGCAACCTTTTCTTCCAAACTGGAATTCAATGCCCACCGTTTGCTCCGTGCCATTGATGGCAACACGCTGCTCAGCAAACTTGAAGTGGAAGAACAGGGTGAAATAAGTGACATGCTGTACAGCTATGCTGACATGGTGGCAAGGTGTGAGGGACACAGCTACCTATTGTACAATGCGCAGAAACTCCTGGAAGCCTGTCAGTTTTCTTTTTACTTCCAAGCAGTCAAAAACCGGCGGGATATTCTAGGCTCCGATTGGGAGGATTACGATTACCTTAGACAGGAAACCTTCAAGGGTGCCATCAGCCGCTATCCGGACCTTACGGCCGAGATCAGCACAAGAATAGAGAAGGAACTGGAGCTTATCCAGCAAAAGGGCTTTGTTTCCTACTTCCTGATCAATTACGATATTGTCAACTATGCCCACAGCAAAAATTTTTATCACGTGGGAAGGGGCAGCGGTGCCAATAGTATTGTCGCCTATTGTCTGTACATCACCGACGTGGATCCGATTGAGCTGGATTTATATTTTGAGCGCTTTATCAACCTTTATCGGGAGAATCCTCCGGATTTTGACATAGATTTCAGTTGGACGGATAGGGATGATGTGACGAAGTATATTTTTGAAAAATACAACAAAGGAGAGCAGGAGCATGTCGCACTCTTGGGATCGTACAGCACATTTCAATCCAACTCCATGCTGCGTGAACTCGGTAAAGTCTTTGGCCTTCCAAAAACCGAAATCGAGTCCCTGATCTATTATGCCGGCAAGCCGGACTATATTCCAGACCAGTACGGAAAGCTGATTATCAAATACAGTCAGGTACTCCACGGAATGCCTTCCCACCTGACCATCCATGCCTGTGGGATTCTGATTTCCCACAAACCCATACATCATTATACCGCCACCGAAATGCCTCCCAAAGGCTTCCCCCTTTCGCATATTGACATGCATATCGCAGAGGACATAGGTCTGCACAAGTTCGACATCCTCTCCCAGCGGGGTCTGGGCCATATCAAAAGTGCCCTGGAAATCATCTACCAAAACCAAGGAGTGAAAGTGGACATTCGTGAAGTGGAGAAATTCAAAAGAGACCCCAAGATCAAGCAACACCTGCGGAATGGTCATACGATCGGAGCCTTTTATGTGGAGTCTCCTGCCATGCGGATGTTGCTGGCCAAGATGAAGGCGGACGAATACCTAGAGCTCGTGGCTGCCAGTTCCATCATCCGTCCCGGTGTGGCCCGCTCAGGTATGATGCGGGAGTATATCCTGAGACATGTAGATGAGGAAAGGAGAAAAACAGCCCATCCGGTGATGATGAAAATTATGCCCGAAACCTACGGCATCATGGTCTATCAGGAAGATGTGATCAAAGTGGCGCATTACTTTGCAGAACTCTCACTTAGTGAAGCGGATGTACTCCGCCGGGGCATGAGTGGCAAGTCCCGCTCCAAGGATGAATTCAAGCGGGTACATGATCAGTTTTTTGCGAACTGTAAAAGACTGGGACGTGACGCCAAGATTACAGCAGAAGTATGGCATCAGATCGAGATTTTTGCGGGATATTCCTTTGCCAAGGGGCATTCTGCATCATTTGCAGTAGAGAGTTATCAGAGCTTGTACCTGAAAGCTTATTTCCCTTTGGAATTTATGGTTGGGGTGATCAATAATTTCGGGGGATTTTACCACACCGAATTCTACTTCCACGAACTCCGCATGAACGGTGCCGACATCCAAGCACCCCATATCAACGAGAGCGATTACCTTACCAATATCAAGGGCAAGGTGGTGTATATAGGCTTTATCCACCTGAAGTATCTGGAAAAGAACACCGTGGAGAAAATCCTGACTGAGCGCAGGGCGAATGGATGGTTTGCAGGTTTGTCCGACTTTATCGCCCAGATAGAGATCAGTTTGGAACAGGTACTTATTCTAATCCGAATCGGTTGTTTTCGCTTTACCGGAAAGAGCAAACAGGAATTGCTATGGGAAGCGCACTTTATCCTGAACAAACGCAAGGCAGTAGCCACTGGTAATGAACTGTTCAGACAGTCAGGTTTCCGTGAACTGCAGGTGCCCAAACTGGAGAAATCCGATGTACGGCAGGAGATCGTGGATCAGATTGATATTCTGGAGTTCCCCTTGGACTCTCCTTTTCACTTGGTCAAGGATCAAACAATACCGAGTATCAAAGCAAGGGATTTAAAGCAGCACTTGGGTAAGTCCGTACAGATCATCGGTTACCTCGTCACCATCAAGTACACCCGGACGGTCAAGGGGGATATAATGAACTTCGGTACCTTTATCGACCGGGAGGGCGACTGGATAGACACGGTACACTTCCCTCCCGTGGTCAAAAAGCACCCTTTCAAAGGCCGGGGCATCTACCTGGTCAAAGGAAAGGTGACGCAGGAATTTGACTTTTATAGCGTCGAAGTGGACAGTTGCGAAAGGATGGCGTATTGGAATGCGGGGGATTGAGGGTGATGGGTAGGTGGTTCAAGTCTTCAGACTTGAACCATAAAATTCACAGTCTTCAGACTGAAATTAGATTTGGATTTGAAGGAGGCTGATAAAAATGTTAAAGTCTTAATTCTATTGGAAGAAGAAATAAACGATGAAAATGAATGGTTAAAAATTATCTCTAATAATCCTGGATTTGATTTTTTAAAAGACGAAGAGGAAGAAATTTATTCGCTTAAAGATGTAAAAGCAGTCTAAATTTAAATCCAGTATAGCTTTAATAAAAAGAAGATTGGGCCATATCCATGAAAACCAAACGGAAAATATCAATCAAAAAATCAAACAGTTATTTGATCTTTAAGAACTAATATTCGCTAAATACCCTCTAAAAGCAGGAATTTTACCCTCTCCTGAAAAATTATCTTTACTTGAGTACTCCGAATTATGCTAGGTTGCTGGATAGGCTGATAGAAGCAATTTTGGTAGAGTAGTAGTTCAATTCGCCGCGGCGAATTGGATCATTCTATTGGCAGTCTGAAGACTGTATTTAGCACAGTCTGAAGACTGTCATGTTTATGGTCCAAGACTAAGTCTTGAACCAGTAGGTACTTAGACCTTTTCAAACTTTTTCAATTTTGGACTATTTCGATTATATTCCTTTACTGCAATTGCCATGTCATATTTATTCTGCATTCTAGTCCATATATCTGCGCTACCTCCAAATACAGCCTGTATTCGAAGCGCAACATTCGGTGTTATGCCGCTCTTTTCATTAACAATTTTAGATACTGTTAATCTTGACACTTGTAAAAGTCCCGCTACTTCTCCGATTTTAAGCTTGTTTGGCTTTACAACCTCTTCCATGAAAATCTTTCCA
>NZ_JBGTCA010000087.1:0-1817 GCF_041749095.1 Aquiflexum sp.
TAGATTGTATGATTGGGGCACCAAGTCCAGACCTTCTGCGGCTTCTGCCTTTATTATTGGCGAAGCACATAGAATAAAAGATGGCAAATTGACTGTTGTGGCTCTGGGCGCTTTGACCAATGTTGCCTCGGCCATTATGGAAGATCCCACCATTGTGCCCAAAATTGAATTGCACTGGTTGGGTTCAGGTTATAATTTCGAAAAGCAGACGATGTCGAACCTGGATTTCAACAGTTTGATGGACATGCAGGCCCTCTATGTGATCCTTAATTCGCCAGTAGAACTGCACATTATTCCTAACAACGAAGCATCCAGAATGAAAATGTCCTGGGCTGAAACCACAGACAGGTTCAAAGGGAAACACGACCTTCTCGACTTTATCCTCCTTAGATGGTTTAACCACTTGGATGGTGGCAGGGACACCCGTACCATTTGGGATTTGGCATTGATCGAAGCCATAATTCATAAGGACCTGTCGACGAAGATGCAGGTAAGGACTTCCAAAGAAAAGGGGGACAGGGATGTATGGATGTACACCGAAATTAATGATGAAAAAATGCGCGAAGATTTCTATAGAACGACATTGGATTATCTGGAAAAATTGAAATAGGTAAATAAACAAGGGTGTCCATAGACACCTTTATCAAAAAGCTAGTTGCTATCATTTTTAAATTCCGGTCTTTCAGAATTCACCCCATCTTTTGAGATCATTATCCGAATTCCACTGGAATCATATTCTTGCTGAGATTTCTTACTTTGGTAGATCATCTCCAATCAATTTCATAGCTCCATTGAGGTGTTCAGTAGGAGAATGATACTTATGCTCTCCTGCAATATGATTGTTTTTCATCCACCAGATATCATCAGCCTGGGTCCTGCTTATTACTGATTCTCCAACCATGCTTTTAGCCTGTTGATCCATGTTTTTATCAAATCTGATATTGCTGAAATAAACGGCATAAGGATAATAGTCCCCATCATTCATATTCCAGGTCCCTAAATTGATCACCAAGCTATCAAGCTTAAGGACATCAAATTTTTCTCCATGACTCTCAAAATCTGCAACGAGATTAAGGTTGGCTTCATTGCGGGTTTTCTTATTTTCAGGAAGTTGAAAATGTAATAGCGGCACCTTTTTATTTTGTGTGGCTTTATCGCCCAATGATCCATAAGGCCTGCCAAGCCAATATACCATGTTCAGGGTTTTGAAGCTACCTGTAAAACCTTCTATCAAAATAAAAGCTCCGGAAAACCCGTCAAAGTGCGTGTTTTCAGCATCAATGGTATAATCTAATTTAAGCTGTCCGGGATTTCCCTTCACCCTGATGGCCTGACAAAGTTGGTTGATGGTTTGTGGCAGACGGTCCTGGCCAGGTGTTGCATACCCACGCTTTCGTGAATAGAGGTAAAGGGCCTTTTGCTGATTCCACTCACGTACCTCCATGATATTGGAAGGCTCCTTGTCTTCCTGATAGACAAACCTTTTAGACCAGTGCTGCAAGCCTTGGTCAAAGCTTCCATTCCGGAGATTTTCTTCTGCAGGCAGTTCCCATTTATAAGAAAGCCATAGCGGATACGCCTGTTGATCAAATGGAGGCAGTTCTTGGGGATAGGTAAATACCTCTTCAGTAACCGTTTTAAATTGAATTTCAGCATCCGTACCGTCAATATGGGCCACCATCACTCCTTGCGAAGGGCCGCCAAACCATTCTTCCTCACCAAAGGCCCTGGGCCGATATCCTGCTGCCGGCAGGTTAATCATATTCATACCCCTATAATTGACTGCTGTTTTGAAGGAGGCCCGTATTGGAATATGT
>NZ_JBGTCA010000088.1:0-8112 GCF_041749095.1 Aquiflexum sp.
GTAGCATCAAATAATTCGCCCAAAGCAGGATATCTGTCCAAAATGAAAAACGATTTTCTGATTTTTGTGATGAATTCATGGACATTAAAAATAATGAATTCCATTAGTTAAATAAAATGGTATACCCTTAAACCGAATCGTTGCCGTAGGACAAGTGTATCGGAATTACAAATTCCAGTTTATCTGTTCCCGGGATTGCAAATCCCAAGAAGCTTAATTTGACCTCTTATCCCGCCCCAAGCTGATTTTGTAATCATCAGGTGTGCCTTTCATATTGACATTGACAAATCGCACCCTTTTATCTTCATTTCTGTATACAATTGCGTCTTCTTGATCTGGATCAACTTCATTTTTGTTTTTCCCTCCAAATAGCGATTTAAAACCTACAGAAGTTACCATACCCAATGGGATTCTGATAAAATAATCCATATTCAAGTCCAAGCTCTGCTTTCCTGAAAGCTCAATAAATCCGAGACTTGAATTGATGTTCATGCTTGGTATATTTAATACACCATCTTTTAGGTCAAAGGTGTTGCTCAGCGTATCAAATTTCACATTGCGGAGGTTACGGTCCGAAAAATAGCTTGACATGGCACTCAATGGCGCAAAGTTGACTATGCTGCCCTGATATACTGTCAGGTCCATTTTTGCTTCCGACTTGTCTATAATCGGAGTAAGATCCGGATAAACCAAAAACTTGCTGGTAATCGTGCCGCTAACTTTTCCATGAAGATTTTCATTGATCAGATAGTCCTGACCAAAATTCTCAAACTTGATCAAAAGTTTATCAAGGTCAAGCTTTGCGGCTTTCATTGTACTGTGGAAATAAATATGCTCCGGATCAGATCCATTAAAATATCCCTTTATACCCAAAGTCCCATCTGCTGTCCTCAATCCCAATGTATCCAAATAAATATAATGATTCGTAGTGGTACGTGCTGTAGCTACCAAATCTTCAAGCCAAAAAGTATGATAATTCATTTTCCCGATTTCGGCTTTGAAATCCATCTCTGAGAAAGGAAGATCGAAAACATTAAATGCCTCCTGATGATTGGTGTCCACATCAATGCTTTCAAAACCCATCAACGCATCCAAATCAAGAGCCCTGGATTTCAGGTGAAAAAAATTCCTTTTAATTTTAAGTGAATCAGGTTCGCCAAGCTGATATCCCATATTAACTTTGAAATCGGAGGTTCCCATTTTTCCACCAAAATCCGTGACAGTTAGGAATTCATTTTCATAGTACATCCTTCCTCCAAAATCCTCCAATCTTAACGGGTGTACTTTGAATTTCCCATCAAGATCGGTCAAATAGAAATCAGCGGATTCAAATCCCTCATTATAATGAAGGTCTAGACTGCCTTTTAAATTCAATCCATCGATTTCTTCTTTTTGATAATCTTTTGGCATATAGTTCACCCCATTGTATTTCAAGAGGTCACTGATATTTAAATGATTGGAGACCAAATCAAATTCAAACCTGCTTTCCCCTTTTGGATGTTCCTGAAACCATTTGGGATAGTTCAGGACTTTACCCGAAAAGTGAAAATCACTCTTGTCGATTTCGCCTGAAAAATCCTTTACTTCCATATCACTTTCCCCAATCAGAATATCAGCATGAAAATCGTGAAATGAATGTGGGTAATTTTCCAGTTTGGCATAGAAATCATCAACGAAAAATTCCCCTTGCGGCAAATGCTCGAAATTCATTAATTCCTTACCTGTTGATTCAAAAGCCAATTTGAGTTTAAAATCATTGATCACTTCATTGAGACTCGTATCAGATGGCAATAATTGCTTTAAATCAATTTTTGAGGCACTGGCATCAATTTTTGCTTTTACAGGTTTGGGATCACCATGCAGAATTGCAGGTAAATCGCTCAAATTGCCTGAAAGTTTAAAATCTGAATCTGCAATTCGGAAACTCAGATTATCCAACCGGAGATCTCCTTCTTTCATAAATGCATAGGCATTTACTCTTCTGAACTGATGTGGATAATCCGGCAAAGAGAAATTTAGGTTAATGATTTTCAACTCACTCTGCACGCTGTTTTTGGCACTACTGATTCCGCCTAATCCTGACTCGAAGTCAATAAGCTCATCAAAATCCATATCCACAATAACCTGACCGCTGATACCCTGAAGACCCTCCACTTCAAAGAAATCGCCCAAAAACTCCAAGTCCAAATCTGCATTCAGATTGATTTTGATATAAGGGTTTTCGAAATCCCTTACGATCAATCTTCCCTGGAATTTGCCTTCGTCCGGTTTGGCAAAAAAATTCAACAGCTGGAATTCTGAAGTCTTCAGGCTTCTGTCCTTTCCATTGGTAAAAAATCCGGTAAATCTTAAATCATCCACCTTCTTATTAATACCCGGATTGAGGAAATAAGCATTGTCACAGCCAAATTCCACTGCGATCTTAGGAACATTACCATTTCCTGCAAATCCCTCTATACTTCCCTGAAAAAACACATCACCCTCATTTTCATATTTCTTGAGAAGCATAGCTGTCTCATTGGGAAGAAAAGCTGCAAGCAGGGAAAAATCAGGTTTTTCCCCTCTCAACTTTACATCCAGATAAATCTCATCTCCCAGATATGCTTTACCTTCCAAACCCAATAGTGCATCCTCCAAATGCAACTTGGAAGGAGCAAGAATCAATTCTTTTGAGTTTTGATCATAATCAAATTCCAAATCCAATCTGAAATGTTTTTGCGAGAAAAATGAGGGTTTGCTATCTGCGATGTAATCAAAAATCAGATCAGAAATGATGTCAATATAAATATGTTCATCCTGAATTTTGATGACTGCGTCAGCCTTGTCCAAGTGGGCACCAATCGTTGACAGATTCGATAAATCATCAAACCTAACTTTGAAGTTTATTAATTGGATAGATGACAGATCAATGTTGATTTCTTCCTCATCATCACTTGTCTCAACTTCATTTCCATTCCCCTTTGCTGTCAACAAATTGATATTTCCTTCAGCATCTTTTACCAGATCCAGGTGCCCGTTTTGGATTTTAATGCTTTTGATATTGTAATTTCCTGAAATGATGTCCCAAATACTGAAGCCAATGTATAAATCTTCTGCGGCATAAATGATATTGGAATCTGTGGTTTTTCCATCAAAAAAAACTATATCCTCCAGGTCGATGGATATATAAGGAAAATTGGCAAATGGCGCGATATGCGAATCCTTTACAGACAATTCCCCAACAAATTGCTCATTCAAAATCCCAATGGCTTTTTGGGTAAGTGTTTTCTGTTGGGAATATAAGAGAAAGATTGCTGCAGTTGGTATAATGAGGATGAACGAAAATACCAAAATCAGTAAAATCCTTATTTTTTTACTTTTCATGTGGGCAATGCAAGATAGATTACGTCAAGATCAACGTAAATAAAATTATTTGAATACAAAATAAGCAAGAAATTTCGGGCTAAATTTCAATTAATCCTTCCAGGTTCTCTGAGATTTTCACCTACCTTACCGGTAAGTGCATCTCCCATGTCTTCCCGTGCTTTTTCGGCAAGTTTTAAAAACTGATCGACTACCTGAGGGTTTTCACCAATCACATTATTTTCTTCTGATGGATCACTGGGAATATGGTAAAGTTCCATTTCTTCCAAATCGATCATTGTATATTTAATGGGTATACCATCAGCCCTAAAATCCTGACCAGGTGCCAGAGACCTATACCTATGCGGGAAATAAACTTTCCATTCACCCATAACTATTGCCTGCAGCTCATTTCGGTTGTAATAAACAAAATAGGCTTCCTGTGGGGAAGTTGCTGAATTGTCCATCAGCATAAAAGAAATATCCATGCCATCAACAGGCAATGATGGTAATGGGGCACCTGTTAGCTCAGCAATAGTTGGTAAAAGATCAATACTCATGGCGGGATTTTCCTGTACTTTCCCTTCAGGAATTTTACCTTTCCATTTCATGATGGCAGGTACTTTTACTCCACCATCCCAGGAAGTTCCTTTACCTTCTTTGAGTGGATATGCTGAGCCTGAATGTCCTGAGTAAGATAACCAAGGGCCGTTGTCAGAAAGGAAAATCACCAAAGTATTTTCTTCCAATCCATTTTCTTTCAGTGCTTTGAACACCTCTCCCACTGACCAATCAATTTCCATGATCACATCACCATAAAGCCCACGATCTGATTTACCCTTAAATTTATCCGATACAAACAAAGGCACATGTGGCATGGGGTGGGCCAAATAGAGGAAAAATGGATTATCCTTATTCCGCTTTATAAAGTCCACAGATTTCTCTGTAAACCACGTGGTAAACATGGATTGATCTGTCCAAACCGTGTCTACAACTTTTCCATTTTGATATAAAGGTAAAGGAGGATAGTAATCTTTGTTTTCAGGATGGTTTGGCCACATATCATTGGAATAGGGAATTCCAAAATATTCATCAAAACCCTGATTGGTTGGCAAAAACTCAGGATGGTGTCCCAAATGCCATTTACCAAAAATTGCTGTTTGGTAGCCCAGAGGTTTGAGCATTTCGGCAATGGTTGTCTCATCGGGATTTAGACCATGATTGCTGGAATGGTCCAAAGCCCCATGAATACCCAATCTATTGGAATAAGTTCCTGTCAGCAAAGCCGCCCTGGAAGCCGAACAAACCGCCTGAGCGACATAGAAATTGGTGAATTTCATACCTTCACCAGCCATTTGGTCAAGGTTGGGGGTTAGAATGTCCGGTGAACCATATACTCCTAAGTCATTATACCCTTGATCATCAGTGAAAATCAACACAATATTTGGAGTTTTCTGAACTTTCTCTCCGGAAGAAGTACATCCAAGTATGTAAACAAAACTTACAACCAGCAGGATTAAAGGATTTTTCATAAGTCGGGAATGATTGTGAGGATCACCAAAATAAATACTTTTTATTGAAAAAAATTTTCAAGCCAACTGATTTTCATAGTTTTTTAGCCGTTCCAAAAGCCATAGGTATTCTGAGATGAACCTATCTACGCTGCCGGAAAATGATTCATCTTTCAGATTTCCATCTTCATCAAATTTTTTGTCCATCTGGGGCGTGATCATCATAAAGGGCGACGCAATGCCAGAAAGTGCGGGAACCAATAGCAATAGTTTTTGGGCTGCCCTCATTCCTCCCATTGCTCCCAATGAGCCTGTCACGATCCCAAAAGCTTTTTGCTTGTAAATAGACTTGGGAAAATGATCGAGAAGATTTTTCAGAGCAGAAGAATGGCCTCCATTGTATTCGGGTGAAACCAAAATAAAACCATCAGCATTTTTCATTTTTTGGAACAGAGGCAAATATTCAGACGGTACATCTTCCTCCTTTTTCCAAACAACTTGGATAAATGAAAGATCAACCTCTCTTACGTCCAAAAGGTCCACTTCAATATCTTCCTTATTTTTAAGTTTGATAAATACATGTTTGGCAAGTCGCAAAGACACGGTCTTTTCCCTTGGGCTCCCGGAAATGATAAGAATTTTAGTCATGGTTATTTGAATTGATTATATATTAAATCCGATAGTCACTTGATTTGTTCAGTTAAAGCCATTTATTTCAAGATTAAAATAGGATTAATTAAACATGGTTTTTCCATGTACTCCAAAAAATGTCCCAAGTTTCCCCATCAAATATCCAACAACCTCCGATGGTAATTAACCTGTCCAAGATGGTAATTAAGGTGACCGATCAGATGTAGCAAAAAATATTCATGGGTCATGGGTTCTTTAAAAACCTCATGAGGATATATACTGTCAAATTTATCTTCCTGAAACATCAGTATGGCATTTGAAACCACTTGGATAGTATTATCCAATTGCTCTATCAATGATTCTCTGGGGACATCAAAGGTGGAAAATTCAGCATCTCTGTCTCTCACGTATCCCGAATTTCCCATGACAGCTCCTATAAAGTGATTTAGATTTCCGATCAGATGCACCGTAAGTGTCCCTGCCGAATTGAGGATATCACCTGAAACTTTCCAGATATTTTCCTCTTTTTTATAGAGTTTCAATTCGTTTTTCAACTTATTCAAATCTCTGTCAAATAAATTTATCAAGGTATCTTTCATATTTTCTTCCTTTAATCACCAAATATAATTCCCAAGCCTTTGGCTCCGAGTACTATAAAACTGTCCTTGCGCACCACATTATTTTCTTTGGTGGCATCTTCCAATGGTACGGACACAAATGTGTTGTTTTTAAATGCTACCATTTTTCCAAAATCTCCCTCCAGGAGCATCTCAAATGCTTTGACTCCAAACAAAGAAGCCAATACCCTATCAAATGCCGTTGGAGTACCACCTCTTTGGACATGACCTAATATAGTTTCCCTGATTTCAGCTTCTACGCCGCCATCTTTTAATTGCTGAGACAATTGAAGGGCCACTCCACCCAAACGAACATGCCTTGATCCTTCGTCTCCTTCTCTCGCCACAATTGTCCCCTCTTTTGCTTTGGCGCCCTCAGCGATGACAATGTTGACAAAACCTCTACCATCATTGTACCTTGTTCCGATTCTACTGACCAGTTTTTGGATATCATAAGGTATTTCAGGGATCAGGCAGATTTCGGCACCACCGGCGATTGCAGTATGTAACGCAATCCAACCTGCATCCCGACCCATTACTTCCATAATCATGACCCTGTGGTGGCTTTCAGCTGTTGTGACCAACTTATCAAAACTGTCAGAGGCAATCTGCACAGCAGTCTGAAAACCAAAAGTCATATCAGTGGCCGAAAGGTCATTATCGATGGTTTTGGGAACTCCAATGATAGGCAATCCATGTTCAAAAAAAGCTTTGGAGATTTTTTGGGAGCCGTCACCGCCAATATTGATCACCGCATCAAACCCCAATTCTTTGATCCTGTCAATATATTCCATCGTCTTGTCGACAAAAGTCACTTTACCATTTTCATCTTTGACAGGGTAATGCAAAGGATCGGATTTATTGGTGGTTTTCAAAATTGTACCACCTCGTACATGGATTCCTGCTGTTTTTTTACTTGTGAGTTTAATGATTCTTACGGGATCGGTAAAGAGTCCATTGAAAGCTTCCATACTTCCATACACTTCCCATTCCTTGGATTTCTTTGCTCTTTTGCAGATTCCTCTGATTACTGCATTTAATCCCGGGCAATCTCCCCCACCTGTTGCGATCAAAAGTTTTTTCATAGATTTAAAAGATTTTTTTCTTTACGCAACTTACGAAAATAGTTTTTTATAGCCCTTCTTTATCGGCTCAAAATGTATCGGAAGAATATTCGGATTGGTTGGATGTTATTACTACCTTTAATATAAATGCAAGATATGATGACCATAAAAAAGAATTTTTTCGCCTTTGCACTAAAGATTATTCCTTACTCTGGATGAAAAGAATAAATGAATTAAGAAAATGGATCAAAGAGATGCTTTAATTGTTCCCACAAAATATATTGAGGAATTGAATGAAAAATTTGACCTCATTAAAGTTATATTATTTGGCTCTTATGCAAAAGGAAATTTTCATGATGATAGTGATATTGATATTGCTGTAGTTTTGAAAGATTACAACAATTTGCCTGATATGCAACTGGAATTAATGAGGTTAAGAAGAAAATTTGACAGTCGAATTGAACCCCATCCTTTTAGAGCATCAGATTTCAACCTTTCCAATCCTTTAGTGTATGAAATACTGAAGCACGGAAAGGAAATTAAAATACCTGTTTCATAAATGCATAAACTCACTTTTAGTAATAGAAAAGAATGCAAACTGACATAAAAATAGCTGTCCTGATCGATGCTGACAACGTCCCTTCGGCACAGGTCAAAGAAATGATGGAGGAAATTGCCAAATATGGTAATCCTACCATCAAACGTATTTACGGAGATTGGACGAAGCCTCAATTGGTAAAATGGAAAAATGTCCTTTTGGAAAATGCCATCAACCCCATGCAACAATATGGCTACACCTCGGGAAAAAATGCCACCGATTCAGCCATGATCATCGATGCCATGGATATACTGTATTCTGAAAGGGTCAATGGTTTCTGCATCGTTTCTTCGGACAGTGATTTTACCAAATTGGCTACAAGGCTCCGGGAAGCCGGGATGTTGGTGATC
>NZ_JBGTCA010000089.1:0-2350 GCF_041749095.1 Aquiflexum sp.
TTTCTGAGGTACAAATTATGGATAATGTTAACTTTTTGTATTTCAATTAGTTTCTGATGGCCATGATTTTCATAAAATTTCATAAATTTAAGAATTGAGCAAATTTTAAATTGCAAGATAAATCGCTTTAGAAAACATAAAGGTTAATACTGGAAAATGGAAAAATACACAATAACCGTCAACGGAAAAAAACAAGAAGTCACTGCCACTAAAGATATGCCACTACTTTGGGTACTGAGGGACCTCTTATCGATGAAAGGCACAAAATTCGGATGCGGACAGGCTTTATGCGGTGCTTGTACGGTTTTGGTCGGTGATGAAGCCACAAGATCCTGCAGCCTGCCAATCTCTGCTGTAGGAAATCAAAACATCACCACCATTGAAGGACTTTCTCAAGATGGAAGCCACCCTTTGCAGAAAGCTTGGGTGGAGCATATTGTTCCCCAATGCGGTTATTGTCAAACTGGTCAGATCATGAATGCAGCGGCACTGCTAAAAAACAATCCAAGTCCTTCTGAAGCAGAAGTTGAAAATGCAATGGCCGGAAACCTCTGCCGATGCGGAACTTACAACCGTATCAAGGATGCCATATTGACTGCTTCCAAATCTTAATTTTTCAATTGACCAAGACAACATAAAGCTATGATGCCCAAATTCCCATTCCTCAAAAACAAAGAAACAGAAAATAAAAGCAAGGTATTTATCCCTTCCAGGAGGGAATTCCTGAAGATCAGCACACTCGCATCAGGTGGGTTCCTATTGGGAGTCAACTTCCAATGTAGTGGCCCCAAAGGAGAATTGGTGACTTTCGCTCCAAATGTGTATATCAACATTGATTCTGACAATCAAGTAACGCTCATCGCCCACAGATCTGAAATGGGCACAGGTATCCGAACCTCCCTCCCAATGATTGTGGCAGATGAATTGGGTGCTGATTGGAGCAAAGTAAAAATAGTGCAAGCCGAAGGCAATGAGGAAAAATACGGCGATCAAAACACAGATGGCTCCTATTCTGTCCGGATGTTTTACGAACCCATGCGCAAAGCCGGTGCAACAGCAAGGCATATGCTTATTGCTGCTGCCGCTGAAAAGTGGGGAATAGATGCCTCGGAATGCCGTTCCGAAAATGGACAGGTACTTTCTTCAGGAGGAAAAAAAATCAATTTTGGGGATTTAGTTGAGGGTTTAAAAGACAAAGAAATACCTGATGAGGCAAGTATTACCTTAAAGGAATTTTCCAGCTACAAACTCATTGGAAAGGACATCGCGATTTATGACAATAAAGACATCGCCACCGGAAAAGCCGTTTTTGGCGCAGATGTGGACCTCCCAAATATGCAAATTGCCGTTGTGAGAAGAAGCCCCGTTGTCGGTGCAAAAGTCATTTCCTATAATGATGAAAAAGCATTGGCGGTTCCGGGAGTGAAAATGGTCTACAAAATTGAAGGATCTGGTATTCCTCCCGGATTGGACAAACCATTAGAAGGTGTTGCTGTGATAGCTGATAATACCTGGGCTGCCATCAAAGGCAGAGATGCATTGGAGATCGAATGGGATTTGGGAGAAAACCAACAGTACAGTTCTGCAAAGCAATTGGATGAGATGCTGAAAAGTACTACCGGAAATGGACAGGTTAGAAGGGAAAGAGGGGATTTCAATTCGGCAAGACAAGGGGCCGGGCAGGTCATAGAAAGAACTTATTTGGCTCCATTTTATGCCCATGCCACTTTGGAACCACCTGCTGCAATTGCAGACTTCAAAGAAGATGGTACTTGTGAAATCTGGGCCCCAACCCAGCATCCACAATGGGCAAGGCAGGCAGTGGCAACTGCTCTGGAATTAGACGTAGAGAAAATTAAAGTGAATGTTACCTTATTGGGTGGTGGTTTTGGCAGGAAATCCAAGCCAGATTTCGTAGTGGAGGCAGCCTTGCTGTCCAAAGCAGCCAAATCTCCTGTTAGGGTTCAATGGACCAGGGAAGATGACCTGCACCATGATTTTTTCCATGCCCAAAGTGCCCAAAGAATCAGAGCCACTTTGGATAAAAACGGAAATTTCTCAGGATGGAATCACCATACTGTCTTCCCTGCCATAGGAGCCACAGCAAGTGCAACAGAACTTCATCCTTCTGATGGCGAATTGGGTTTGGGCTGTATTGATTTTCCTTTTGAAGTGCCCAATATCCGGATTGAGACCCATGAGTCCAAAGCCCATACCCGCATCGGTTGGCTAAGGTCGGTCAGTAATATCCACCATGCTTTTGCCACCAATTGTATGTTGGATGAAATAGCAGAAGCAAAAGGAATGGATCCTGTGGACTTTATTTTGAGCATATTGGCAGAAAACAAAA
>NZ_JBGTCA010000090.1:0-5219 GCF_041749095.1 Aquiflexum sp.
ATACAGCTTCAAAAATGGTTATGTTCAGACTTTCAGATGTTTAATTAATAAAGTCCACCTATAGTTTCGGATTTTCTTTTTTCCTTCAAAAAATCATTCCACATTGAATGATTGATATTTCAATAAGAAAAGGATAAAAAGCAAAAAACCTATTCTTCGAAGAATAGGTTTTTAATAAAATTAGAATGACCTAAAATTAGACAGTCATGATTTCATGTTCTTTTTTGGTCAAAAGCTCATCGATTTTTGCAGAATACTGATCAGTAAGTTTCTGTACGGTATCTTCCGCTCTTTTTACTTCATCTTCTGAGGCACCTTCTTTTTGAAGTTTCTTCAAGGTGTCATTGGTATCTTTTCGTACAGTTCGAATCGAAATTTTACCTGATTCACATTCGTTTTTAGCACTTTTGACCAACATTTTTCTCCTTTCTTCAGTCATTGGAGGAATGGTAAGAATGATGATTTCTCCGTTGTTCTGTGGTGCCAGTCCAAGGTCAGAATTGACAATTGACCTCTCGATTTCACCGATCAGATTTCTTTCCCAGGGTTTGATGGAAAGCGTCCTGGCATCAGGGGTGGTGATTGAGGCTACTTGTTGGATTGGGGTGGGGGTGCCGTAATATGCCACCATTAATCCATCAAGGATATTTGGCATGGCTTTACCAGCCCTTATTTTTAGGAGTTCTGAGGCAGTGTGGTCCACTGCTTTCTGCATCAATTCTTTGGTTTCTTCCAGTTGGAGTTGAATTTCTTCCATGATTTTCCGGATTAATTTGAAGTGATTAAAGTTCCGATATCTTCTCCGGCAACTATTTTCTCAAGGTTGCCGGGTTTGTTCATATCAAATACTACGATAGGTAAATTGTTTTCCTGACAAAGGGTGAATGCTGTCATGTCCATGATATTGAGGTTTTTTTCATAAGCCTCCTGAAATGACAGGGTACTATATTTTGTTGCTGTTTTGTCTTTTTCAGGATCGGCCGTGTATACACCATCCACTCTTGTACCTTTCAATACCACGTCCGCTTCGATTTCAATGGCTCTTAGACTTGCAGTAGAATCAGTAGTGAAATAGGGATTGCCTATACCTGCTCCAAAAATAACTATTCTGCCTTTTTCCAAATGTCTAATTGCCCTTCTTCTGATGAATGGTTCACAAACGCTTTCTACTTTGATTCCTGACATGAGTCTGGTAAACATCCCGTTTTGTTCCAGGGCACTTTGAAGGGCCATGGCATTGATCAAAGTGGCAAGCATGCCCATGTAATCTCCCTGAACCCTGTCTATACCGGTTTTCTCGGCTTGAACACCTCTGAAAATATTTCCTCCTCCGATAACTATAGCTACTTCTACTCCTAAATCTTTTATTTTTCTGATTTCCTGAGCATATTGTTCCAGCCTGTTTGAATCGATCCCGTAATTTTTTTCACCCATCAAGGCTTCTCCGCTCAATTTCAGTAGTATTCGGCTATATTTCATTTTTTGAATTGGTGTAAATGAGGTTAATTTTTGAAGTAGGTTAATTTATAAATCCGACAAATATAAAGCCTTCCAAAAGAAATATAAACAGAGCAAAGTTTAAAATTGGATAAGCACCTGATTTTTCTCCACACTTTCTCCTTTTTTGATTTTGATTTTTTTGACAGAACCATCACCTGGTGATTTCAGTATATTTTCCATTTTCATGGCTTCAAGAATCAATACAGGGTCACCTTTTTTGACCTCGTCACCTTCTTTTACTTTGATGTCGAAGATCAGCCCGGGCATTGGGGCTTTGATTTCTTTTGCGGAATTCTTTTGCAAATTATTCATTCCCAATTTTTCCAGCAAAAGATCAAACTTATCCTTGATTCTTAACTCACAGTGTTTATTGTTGAGTTTCAGTTTTACGGTTTTTGTTTCGGTATCCAAACTTACCAATTCAAGGTTGTAAGATTGGTTTTGGTAGAGCAGATGGTAATGGCGGTCACCTGTTCTCGTTATATCCCATTCCAGAATATTTCCATTGACTGACAGTATGTCTTTGGATTTTTCTACTTCAAAAACCGAATTGTTGATACTTACTGAATACATTTCCTTTATTTTGCGCTAAATATACAATTAATCTTTAAAAAGCATTTTCATGAGATTTTATAAACCCAATGCAGTCTTTTTTTTATTGGTGATAGTGATGTGGTCCTGTCAAAGTGCTAAAAAGGTGATCGATTCGGATCCGACAAATGATTCAGCGCTTTTGGAAGAGGTGGAAAATGAGACTACCAAAAGCGAGTTGATCGATTCCTTTGAAAAACAGATTTCAGAATACAGAGCTTCACGGACAAGAGAATTTGATTTGTTGCATACTGAACTTGACCTGTCCTTTGATTATGAAAACCAATGGGTAAAAGGTGAGGCAATATTGACTTTGAAGCCATACTTTTTTCCTCAAAAAGAACTTGTCCTTGATGCTAAGGATTTTGATATCCATAAATTTACCTTGGTGGGAAAAGGGGAGGACAATGAATTGAATTTTAAGTATAATTCGAAAGAGATCACAGCTTTTTTGCCAAAGATCTATACAGCAAGCGATACCCTTAAAGTCAAGATCAAATATACAGCTAAGCCAAACGAAGGCGCTGTAGCTGGCAGTGCAGCAATCACTGATACCAAGGGACTTTATTTTATCAATCCTAAAGGTGAGGAGCCCAACAAGCCTACGCTGATCTGGACTCAAGGTGAGACAGAGCACAATTCCAAGTGGTTTCCGACCATCGATTCCCCAAATGAGAGAATGACCCAGGAAATCAAACTCACTGTGGAGGACAAATACCGGACTATCAGCAATGGTAAGCTGCAATCAAGTAGTTCAAATCCGGATGGTACAAGAATCGACCATTGGATTATGGATATGCCCCATGCACCATATCTCGCAGCAGTCATAGTGGGTGATTATGTTGAGATCGAAGACAGTTGGGAAGGAATGCAGGTCAATTATTATGTGGAAAAAGAATTTGAAGCAGGTGCCGGAAAAGTATTTCAAAACACTCCGGAAATGATAGGTTTTTTCTCTGATCTATTGGGTGTAAAATATCCCTGGCAGAAATACGATCAGGTTGTAGTCCGGGATTTTGTTTCAGGTGCCATGGAAAACACGACCATCACGGTTTTAATGGAGGAGTTGAACCTCGATGAAAGGGCAGCCATAGATTCGGAATGGGACGGCATTATTGCCCATGAATTGTTTCATCAATGGTTTGGAAATTTAGTAACAACTGAATCCTGGTCCAATCTGACCCTTAATGAAGCTTTCGCCAATTATTCGGAATACCTCTGGTTTGAATACAAGGAGGGAAAAGATAATGCGGATATGCACCATTTGTCAGAGATGGAACAATACTTTAACGAAGCAAAAACAAAACAGGAAGATCTTATTAGGTTTTATTATGATGACAAAGAAGATATGTTTGATAGCCATTCCTACGCTAAAGGTGGAAGGATTCTCCACATGTTAAGAAGGCATCTTGGGGATGAAGCATTTTTTGCATCATTAAACTATTATTTAAAACAACATGAATTTTCCTCAGTAGAGGTTCATGATTTAAGATTGGCTTTCGAACATGTTACGGGTCAGGATTTGAATTGGTTTTTCAATCAATGGTTTTTGAATTCAGGACACCCAATATTGGAATATGAAGTAGATTACAGCCAACCGGACAACTTACTCCTGACAGTGGCACAGCTTCAGGATTTTGAAAACACTCCTTTATACAAAATCCCATTTAAAGTAAGCTGGTACCATCAAGGTCAGCGTTTTGAAAAGGAACTAATCTTAGAAAAGGCATGGCAACAATTTGCAATTGAAAATGAGGTTCCTGTGAACTCCCTGTATTTTGATGAAGATTCTGAGATTTTGGCTGAAAAGAGATCATTTAGAGGCAAAGAATTTTTTTCGGATCAATACCTCAATTCAATTTGTGGTGTGGCGAGATATGAGGCTATTGATAGTTTGGCTACGATGTTCAAGGATGGTGATATTGTCATCAATTTAATAAGAGTAGCTTTGGAGGATGACTTTTGGGCAATAAGAGAACTGGCCTTGATGAAAATCGCTGAGAATCCTGATTGGATGGGAGTAATCAAAGATTTGGAAGAAAGGCTGTATGAAATGGCAGAAAATGATCCGAAAAATACGGTGAGATTGGGAGCAATTGAATTATTGTCAGCCATAGATCAGAATAAGTATTCACCTGCTTTTTTGAGATGGATGAACCATCCTTCGTATTACGTAGCAGGAGCAGCTTTGGGGGCATATCTTGAAAACGAAGAAAACCTGAACAGGGAGGCGATTGCTTCCAGGTTTGAAAATGAAAAGAACATCAGGTTATTAGTGGCCCTTGCTGATTATTATATTTTAGAAAGTGTGGCGGGGAAGAGTGATTGGTTCAATGAGAAGTTGGACAAATTGAGCGGTCAGTCATTATATTATTTTTTAGGGTATTACAGCGATTACTTTGCAAAAAACGCTAATGAAGATACGGAGAGGGCTATCAAGAACCTTTCTCAAATAGCATCAAAGCACCAAGCTAATTATATTAGGATTACGGCATTTATGGGGCTAGTTGGTTTCATAGATGAACCCGGTGTTTTAGAAACAGCCAAAAAAATCTATGAAGAAGAAAGTGATGATTTGGCCAAGAGGTATAAGGAATTTTTCCTCTCTACATACCTCGAAGAAAATTAAATACTTGATTTTTATATGGTTAAATTGGGTCTTCAAAAATAACTTTGAAATTTTTTAACATTATTTTGAATGTTTAGGAAAAGGGTATAATTTTGCCATCCGTTAAGAAAGATAATAGGCCAAAATTAGCTGATTCTTAGCGAATAACAGTTGGGGGAATACCAAAGCGGCCAACTGGGACGGACTGTAAATCCGTTGACTTATGTCTTCACAGGTTCGAATCCTGTTTCCCCCACGAATGTGAAATGCGAAATATTTTCGTAGTTTTGCACAGCGTTTCAAAAAGCGGGAGTAGCTCTTCTCGATTCCCGATAGCTATCGGGACTGGAGTTGAGCAGCAGCCAAAATGGAAAAACACAAGCGGGAGTAGCTCAGTTGGTAGAGCGGCAGCCTTCCAAGCTGCAGGTCGCGGGTTCGAGCCTCGTCTCCCGCTCTATGCTTTTATAAGCAGAGCGAATGTTACCAGCCGACGTAGCTCAGTGGTAGAGTACTTCCTTGG
>NZ_JBGTCA010000091.1:0-2454 GCF_041749095.1 Aquiflexum sp.
CTCGGGGTTGGGGGAACTTTCGGTAAGTTCCGGAAATATCCGGGCAGAAAGATCAGGCCTGGGCGACAAAACCAACCTGAATGCCAATTCAGGCAGTATCCGCATCCAGACCGATTCTGATCTCGACCAATACAATTATGATCTCAGCGCCAACAGTGGTTCGGTAAAGGTAGGAGGCAATTCCTCAGGTAAAAAGCTCAACATCAGCAACAATGCCTCCCATACGATCCGGGGTAAGGTGAGCAGTGGGAGTATCAGGATAGAGAATTAGGGGAGTTTGGAAGTTGGAAGTCGGATGACGGATGCCGGATGACCGGTGTTGATACGTCATTCAGAACGAGCTTTGGTGAATCCTAAATTGACCACAATGCC
Source organism: Aquiflexum sp. (assembly GCF_041749095.1). Classification (GTDB taxonomy): domain Bacteria; phylum Bacteroidota; class Bacteroidia; order Cytophagales; family Cyclobacteriaceae; genus Aquiflexum. Next base: position 373 of record NZ_JBGTCA010000091.1, read on the forward strand.
TACAGCGAAGTGAAATCCTGCCCCGTAGAATTTAGGGGAATCTCTTAGGATAGGAAAAATAAATAGTCTGGTGCCAATGTCAGTGTCCTCACTGACATTTCCTAACAAGTATAAGCTAATTCCAATCTTTGGGTTCTTTGCCGACTCTGACCATGGTATAGGCAAATCAGGAAATGCGGTAATTAATCTTAAACTCGTTTAGAAATTCTTCGGTAATCGGTTTTTCCTTCATGGTCACTATGTTTTTATCCCGGTTTGCTTTAGCCAAGTCCTGTTCGTCAATCGATGAAGAAATAATGAATACCCTGCAATGTTTTTTTAGAGCAGTTGACAATTTATCATATTCTGCCATAAATTCGAATCCGGACATCCCAGGCATGTAGATATCCACAAAAATCACAGCGGGTAACCTCGGGATGTCTTCCTGATTTTCCTTCAGGTAGTTTAATGCCTCAATGGCGGAGGAATACTGCAACACATTTTTCCCGAAACTGTTTTTAGTGATCATCCGCGATACAATATAGAGATCTATTTGATTATCGTCAATGATCATGACATTTTCAAAATTTACGGGGAGTCCGTCATTCATGGTATTAAATTTTTGAGCTTAATGTTAAAGGTAGTTCCTTCTCCTTTTTCAGATTGAATTTCAATGGTTCCCTGCATTTTCTCAAGTGTATCTTTTACAATATAAAGCCCTAAACCGGTTCCCTCCGTATTGCCAGGCAGGCGATAAAACATGTCAAATAATTTATCGTGAAATTTAGGATCTATGCCAATTCCATTATCGGAGATGCTGAGCTTTAATTCTTTGTTATCTGTTGTACCGGTCAGTTTTAAATATCTTCCGGAAACCTCTTCTGTATGGTATTTAATGGCATTGGAAATAAGATTTTCCAATATGGTATTAAAACGTTGCAAATCTGAATAAAATGGCTCCTGCTCATCAATATCAATCTGAAAGGAAATTCCCCTGGCTCCTTTCATGTGACGTACCGAGTCTACAATTTCATTTATGGTTTTTTTAATGGGTATTTTTTGGTTTTCCAGTCCGGTGCGGTTATTTTGGGAATAACTGAGGATATTTCTGATGAATCCATCAAGTCGGTTTATGCTGGTGCGGATCATTTTTACCTGTTCCAGCGTGTCAGGTTCCCTGCTTTCTTCTTCAATAATAGCAATAAGGCCTAGAATTGAGGTGAGTGGGGAACGTAAATCATGAGAAACGCTATAGACAAAGCGGTCCAGTTCCATATTTGTTTTAACCAATTCCTTATTTGAAAGGCTTAATTCTGCAGTCCGGTATTCTTTTTCTTTGAATTGAAAGTCAAGTTCCTGGTTTTGTTTTTTTAGTTTTTCATTTGCTTTTTTGCGTTCTGTGATATCGATCAGCACATTAACAGCCCCGGTTACACGACCGGTTGAATCCATAAAAGGTACCGGGTATGGCAGCACATTTATCATATCACCATTGGGACGCTCTACAATTATTTCCTGATCTGTAATTTTACGACCTTCCTTTAGGGCTATAGCCATTGGGCATAAATCAAGAGGTAGAGGTTTGCCATTTTCATTATAAACTTTCCAGGATCCGCACCACTTGTCTATTCCTATTTCCGGTTCTCTTCCCCATAATGCTGCTGCCGCTTTGTTATATAATAATATGTTTCCTTCAGTATCACAGGAATAGGTTGCAATCGGTAAATTTTGAATGAGTTCCTTATAGCGATTTTCGCTTTCCTCAGCTTTTTTGCGTGCCAGTACCAGTTCAGTCACATCTGAGGCAAAGAAAAGGATACCATCAATGATTCCTTCATTATTTCTATTCGCCTGATAAATAAAGTTTAGATATCGGTCAACGAGTTCTCCGTTACCATGGTGATCAAATTTTACCAGCATCTCATTAGCCGAAAAGGTTTCCCCGGTTTCATAGACAGTGTCTAAAAATTGGAAGATTCCCTGTGCTTCAAGCTCCGGCAATACTTCTTTTACGGTTTTGCCGATAACATCTTTAACACCTATGAGCTCCAAATAAAGCGGATTTGCCAATTCATACACATAATCCGGACCCTTTATTATTCC
>NZ_JBGTCA010000092.1:0-15021 GCF_041749095.1 Aquiflexum sp.
ATAATAGGTGTTGCCCATCAAAATCAGAAATGTCCAATATCTCCCGAGCCGGATCCGTCCAGATCATTTCGGGAGATTGTATGCTTTCATTCCATATGAACAACTGCCCCGAAAATGTCCCGATCCATATATTTCCGTTAAGGTCTTCATGAAGGCTGTTTGCTGCATTGATACCTTTTATCGGGATAAATTCATTTTTCAGAGGATCCAAAAGTTCCGGGACTGATGTTTCGGGAATGATCCAAATCCTGTTTTTGCTATCAGCGAACACCTTGCCCAATTGCAAATGTGATTCCTGAGTTATATCTGCAAATTTTTTATTGAATACCTTAAATTCTCTGCCGTCAAACCTGTTCAACCCCTCCTGGGTAGCGATCCACAAAAAACCATCTGAATCCTGCGTGACGGAGACAACGGAATTTTGGGATAGCCCATCATTGACGGATAGCTGTCGAAAGGAAAGTTCTGTTTGGCCAAATATCGGAATTACCAAAATCAGGATCATGGCAATTAAACTTACAGCCTTTTTGATTTTGGAAAAGTTTTTCATTTGAAAGAATATCAGCTTATAAATTGCAAATAATCTTATGACAGGTTTCTGTTAGTATTTAATTGTTCATAACAGGTTGCGTTTTATCTATAATCAGTCATTTTTTTTCAATTCTAAATTCATGAGACTTCTTCTGGGATTCATGCCATGACTCAAAGTCATGGCATGAATTAACCGTGCAAAGTACTTAAAACAAATTCATGGCATGAATCAAATGCGACCTGAAGCCCGGTCTTAAATGGCTTTTTCTAAGGTTGGCAAAAGACACAAAAAGAAATAAATATTTGATTTGCCATGATTTTCATAATTTAGGCTAAATATCAAGCAACTTTTGAAAACCTATCTCTTCTTTTCCTGGGCATGATAAGAGCAATAATAATTGATGATGAACCAAAATCCATCCAATCCCTGGAATGGGATTTGAATTTTTTTTCGGATCAGATTCATATAGTCGGCACCTTTGTCAATGTAATTGATGCCATCAGAAAAATTGAAGTACTTCAACCTGATGTGGTATTTTTGGATATTGAAATGCCGGAAATGGATGGATTTCAATTTTTGGAGTATTTCAAGGACAGAAAATTCGAGGTGGTATTTGTGACCGCCTATGCGGAACATGCCATCCAGGCCATCAAAGAAAGGGCACTTGATTACTTATTGAAACCCATTGAAAAGGAGGATTTGTCTTTGGCGGTTCAAAAAATAAGTCAAAACAAGAAGAAAAGGGATTTGGCAGAAGTGTTCCAAGATGAAAAATTGGTTTTTCAGGGAACTAAGTTAAAAATCAATTCAGATGATAAAATGGTGTTCCTTGATCCTGCTGATATTGTTTATTGTGAAAGTGATGGCAGTTATTCAAGGATCATTACCGAAAACAATGATGAGGTATATATTTCCAAAAAATTGAAGTACCTTGAGGAGATGCTTCCCACCGAACTGTTTTACCGAATCCATAACAGCTACCTGATCAACCTTCAAAAGGTAAATTTATTTGAAAAAGGCACCTCAAAAGTAGTCTTGGTGTCAGGGATTTCACTGCCGGTTTCCAGATCAAAAAAATCAGGATTTCTAAGCCGGTTTTAAAGAATTGAAATGATAGACAGTTGCAATACAGGATCTTGGATGACGGTTCTTGAAAACAGTAATTTCAACGGATTGGGTTGGGCTGTTACGAGTATCCTTTTTTATCTGTCGATATATCATTTTTTTTTGTACATCAAAAACAAAGAGAGGTTTTATCTTTTTTATAGTATCTATGCTTTAATCAATGCAATAAATCTTCTCAAAAGGGTAAAAGGGGTATTTACCGAAGATTTATATATTGCTTGGCCGGAGTTGTTTATCCATGCCAATTTCCCCATTCAGTTTGCAAGTTATTTGGTGTTTTCATTTTTCATCATGGAAATCCTGAATTTCCAAAAACACTACCCAAAGTTCAAAGTGTTTTTTACAAGGTATGCCATTGTCATTAGCTTGATTTTTGGCGTCCTGGTTGCAGGCAGGTATTTATGGGATGGCTATGATATGATGAGGAATTTTTATACCAGTATCTTTATGCCCATTACCCTATTGTTTACTTTTTTCGGCATTTATTTGGTAGTAAAAATTCCCGAAAAGGTAAAATATTATATCCTGTCCGGGTTTTTGATTCTGGCGGTGTTTTCCTCCTTATTGGCTTTCCTGACCTTTGGCAAGGATGTGAGTTATACCAACAAATATTTCTACCTGTTTTATATCCCGGTCCTGATAGAGAATTTTCTTTACACTTTTTCCTTGGCCATCAAACAAAGAGAAGTTTACGATGAGAAAATCTCCATTCAGAAAGATCTCATGGACCAAGAACAGGTGAATGAAATTCTCAGAAATCAGCTCAATGAAAAATTGAAGGAGGAGTTGGTTCTTAAGGAAGAGAAAATCGGTTCACTCGAGGCAGATGCCAAAGAACAACGGATGGCCAAATTAAAGGCCGACTATGAAAAGGAAATCACCCTACTACACCTTCAGTCTCTTAGAAATCAGATGAATCCGCACTTTATTTTCAATGCGCTCAATTCCATTAAAGTTTATCTGATTGAAAATGACAAGGAAAACGCAGTCACTTATCTCAATAAATTTGCAAAATTGATCCGTATGGTCCTCGAAAGCTCAAGGATGTTCAGCATACCATTGGGAGAGGAGCTTGATATTGCCAGGTTGTATGTCAGTCTTGAGTCCATCAGGTTTGAAAAAGAAATCAATTTTGAACTTATTGTCGGGGAGGATGTGGATTTGGTCAATAGTAAAGTCCCCCCTTTGATCCTGCAGCCTTTCCTTGAAAATGCAATTTGGCATGGTCTTACAGCTAAGAAGGGTGATAAAAGCATTGTGTTGCAGGTTTTGTGGGTAGGGGATAACTTAAGGGTCTCTATCAGGGACAATGGGATCGGTAGAAAAAAATCAGGGGAGTTGATGGTAAATAAATCCATAAAAAAACAATCTCTCGGCATCAAACTGAATTCAGAGCGTCTCCGGTATTTCAACGAAATTGAAAATGTCGGATATTATTTTGAATTTATTGACCATCCTGCCCAATCCGGTCAAGAAGGTACTGAAGTAGTGCTATACTTGGATCAAAGGGGTTCTGAAAAATTATTTGGCTAGAACTTACTTTTGGGAAACCATATACTTTTCTTTTTGAAATACCAAAATTGATTTCCAAATCCTCTGAAATGTTACAATATTCTTATCATGTGGTACAATGGAGATATCATGTTGGTTTTTGCAATTCTATATTTGTCATCATTTTTATTAAACCCAGCAATAATGATAATCGAGAAACCAAAAAAAAGAATTTACAGGATTCTAGTCATCATCCCCTTACTCTTCTTTGTGGGGATTTCTTGTCAAAAAAGAGATTCTTCTGAAAAGGTAGCCGCAGAAAAATCCCTTGACTTTCCACTAAAGTCAATACAGGATTTGGCAATTACCATTCCTGTCACAAGAGAACAACTGAAAAATTGGATTCCGAATCAAATCGGAGAATTCACTGTCATAAGGACGGTCATTGGATACAAAGAGTCGGCAGATATGAGTGCTATCAAAGCCACCTATGGCCATGGGTCAGATCCGTCAAAGCAAGTCGTATTGGAGATTCTTGATGGAGCGGGTCCGGTAGCCTCAGTACTTTTGTCTGGCAGTATTCAAAAATTGAACCTTGATTTTGAAGAATTGAAACCTGATGGCTATTCAAAAATCCATGAAAGAAATGGCTATAGGGTATGGGAAGTCGAAAATACACAGGATGAGCTTGCAGAACTTGAGTTTATAGATGCGGGTAGATTCCTTGTTACATTAAAAGGCCACCATCTCCGAAATGATGAATTGTGGACTTTGGTGGATTATCTTGATTTCAAAACCCTAAAGTAATTGGCTTTTTTATTTTCTTCATCCTTGCCATAGACAGTATCCGCTCCTTTCGGCACGCAAGTCTCGTCTCTCGCTTCTCCTTTCTCTCTTTTTTACAGATTTTCCCACAATGTTACATCAGTGTTATCTTTTGATACAATTTTGATATAGTAAGGCGTGGGAATGAAATAAATTTGACCATTCTAATCTTTTAAATTTTTTTCCAATAATCAATGTAAAATATGAAGGCTTTATTATCAGTATGTTTTATGTGCTGTTTCTTCTGGGCCAATGCCCAAGAAATCACAGGAAAGGTCAAAAACCATGGAAAGTCCGAAATGGACTTGGTTCTGATGCTATTTGGGATGGATTATCCTATTTCAATTGGCAAGGTTGATAAAAAGGGGCAGTTTACTGCAAACCTTGAGAATATCAGCTTGAATAATATCCCTAAAGAGAATTTGTCCATGTCAATGGGAGATCTGTATTTTAATTTCTACTTCAATTGTAACGAAAGCGGAGCTTTTGGAGAAAATTCCGACAAACCGGCCGCAAGGCAGGATTTTGTAAGATTGACCAAGAATGGAGATTGGGCAGGAACGGTGTTTTTGGTATCTGATGAAGCACTTAGGCCTTGGATAGAGGATTCAGGGTACAACAATGCTGTAGAGGGCTCATTTTATGAAGTGATGTATGTAGAAGAGGACTTAAGTTTGAACATGACCTGCAACAGCAGTGTCTATGCAGCCGAAAATGAAGAGGTAGAAACTGAATACAGTTTTGATATTCAATTGAAAAAGGGCTTCAATTGGGTAGAATACACCATTAATGAAGTGTATGAAACAGACCCGGATATCAGGGCGTCTTTTCCTTCCAAAGTAACCATTAGCAATGTCAAAGACCCATCTAGAATGCTTTGGGTAGGCACGTATTACTAATTTATTAAAATGTTACAATTATGAAAAAGTTATTAAACATCAACTGGGCGCTACTTGCTGTGATGGTATTCTTTGCAAGTTCAGGTTGCGAAAGCCAAGATGAAGACATGAATCCTGATGATAACAAGTCGGGATATTTTCTAAAAGCAAAAGTAGATGGAAAACTAGTTGAGTTTAAAACCGAAACCCTGTTGAGTGCTGATATGGGATCTATTGAGATTGGATCTACCATACCAAAGATCTATAATCTGTCTTTGTCGGGTGCAAGGCAAGTAAGCGGAGAATCTACTTTAGAGGAAGTTATTACAATTGTAATAACCGAAACAACCCCCATTACCCCAAAAAGTTATACTGGACTTGTACCGTTTGAGTATGGTTTAAAAGGGGTCCTTCTTGGGTATTCCTTGGAAGCGGAAGAAAAAGCTTATGTTACTGATGTCAATGATCCAAACGTAAATCTTGAAATTACCGAGATGAAGCAAAATTCTATTAAAGGTAAGTTCAACGGCGTGGTCATAGATTTTCTCAGTGGTGAGTCCAAAACCATAACGGAAGGAGAGTTTTTTTTAATTTTTAAACCTGGGGAGGATCTTAATTCGTGATCATAATTAAACCAAGAGGTGATGTGGTTTCTTGCGCCATCAGATTTTAATTTGAAGTGACTTTACGGAATTTGATAATCTGATAGTTTTACATAGAGATTTTGAAAACTATTTATTTACTACTCTACGTTTTGATTTCAAACGTTCCAAGGGGAAATCAAAAACATAACTGTAAGTAGAGTTTTTTTTACCGAGACGGAATTGATTTTTGAGGGTAACTATTTAATTGAAACTTAAACACTGATTCCTAACCTGTCCACTTAACTTGGACAGGTTTTTTTATTATGTTACATCAGTAGGATTTTTTGGTACAATTCTTTTATCTCAAATGGTTCATTGAATATATACCACAACTCGGTAATAAACACATCCACAGGAGAAGCGATTCAGTATAACGGCCTGGCTTCTTCCGGTTTCCGGATCAAGAACAATATTTTTAAGGCCAATACGGGTCAGTCAGTCTATGTGTCAAACAGTTCGGGTCTGGTGGAAATGGACTTCAACGATCTGGCCACCTCAGGTACCTATGTGGGACGCTGGGGAAGCGGTTATGCAGGTGATCTATCAGATTGGCAGTCTCTTTCCTCAATGGATGCAAACTCGCTAAGTTTTGATCCTCAGTTTGCGAGTGATACAGATCTGACGGCAAGTTCCCCGGCCTTGGCGAATGCGGGAACGCCGCTTGCTGAAGTAGCTGCGGATATCAACGGGGTAGCCAGAAAGGCGACCCCGAGTATGGGAGCAAATGAATACGATTCAGAAGGTCTGAGTCCACTTTCGGGAATCTATACCATCGATCCTGCGGGCACGGGAGATAGAAACTTCACCACCATACAGTCCACGGTGGATGCGATGATCCTGAACGGGGTTGACGGACCGGTGGTATTTGAGATTGCTTCGGGAATTTACGAGGAGCAGGTGCTGATTAATGACATTGCAGGTGGCTCATCAACCAATACGGTGACCTATGTACCGGCCTCAGGCAATCTTGGGGATGTGACGGTCCAATTCAGTTCCACTGTATCAGCGGACAATTACGTGATCAGACTCGACAATGCGAGTGATATAATTTTCAGGAATCTGATCATAGAGGCTACCAATGCCTCTTTTGCCAGAACCATCTGGACGGTGAACAGACTGGACAATCTTCTGATAGAAGGCTGCAGGATAGAGAGTCCCGATACAGGCAGTACGAATGGAGAGTTGGGTAACGTCCGTTTGGATCCTTCTATCTCCACTAATGTAAGGTTCATCAACAATCAGATCATAGGAGGTAGGAAGGGAGTTTTTTACCGTGGCGGCAGTGCGACTTCCTTCCGGGCACCTGGCTTTGAGTTCCGTGGCAATGAAATCACGGGACCATTCCAATACGGGATTTACCTTGAAAGATTGACTGCCGCGATAATCGAGGACAACAGCGTCACCCTGCATTCGGCATCATGGAGTTCTTCTTATACCATGGATCTTAGAAATGTGGATGGAGCTACCCGGGTGGTCGGCAACAGACTTTTCGGAGGCCGTCAGTACGGTTTGAACATGCAGTTCTGCAATGCTGTGGAAGGCTCCCCGGCATTGGTAGCCAACAACATGATCGGAAGCAGCAGCAACGGTCAGACTGTGTTTCTATATTACAGCACGCATGTGAATTTTTACCACAACTCGGTAATAAACACATCCACAGGAGAAGCGATTCAGTATAACGGCCTGGCTTCTTCCGGTTTCCGGATCAAGAACAATATTTTTAAGGCCAATACAGGGCAGGCTGTCTATGTACCTAACAGTACGGGTTTGGTGGAAATGGACTTCAACGACTTGTTTACTTCTGGGACTAGTTTAGGTAGATGGAGTAATACTTATGCCCCCGATCTCCCTACTTGGCAATCCCTATCATCGCGAGATGCAAATTCATTAAATGAAGATCCACTTTATATTTCCGATACTGATCTTACCCCTCAAAATCCTGTTTTAACAGAAGCAGGAACGGATTTGACAAATTTCGTTTCAACCGATATCGATGGTAATCCAAGGACAATTCCAGTAAGTATTGGAGCTGTGGAGTTTGCTCAAGCAGGAGATCCATTGATTGGAGAATATACCATTGATCCAGCTGGAACAGGGGATCGAAATTTTATATCCTTTGCTGCTGCTGCAGAAGCATTAAGAATCAGTGGTATAGCAGGAAAAGTAGACTTTTTGGTCGCCGATGGAACCTATGAGGAGCAATTGAATTTCGGAACTGTGCCGGGAGCATCCTCGTCATTCAGCATCAATTTCAGTTCGGCTAGCACAAATCCATTAAGTGTTATAATTGTCCATTCGGATTCTTACACCATGAGGCTGGACAATGCAGAGCATCACAGCTTCTCCAACATGACATTTAAGACTTTGGGTTCTGGTCAAGTCATTCAAGTGCGCAACCGAGGGGTCAACCTGCTTTTTGAAAATAATATTATAGAAAGTCCTGCTACTACAAATACCTCTAATGTGAGAGGTGGAATTGATGTTACGGGATCATTTACCGAAAATATAAGAATCCTCAACAATAAAATATCCGGGGGTGCGAACGGGATTTATGTCAAAGGTGCTAGCTCTGCCTCCCGGGCAGGTCAGGTTATTGTTTCTGAAAATGAAGTAAATGATGTTTACTTCAGATCTATTTACCTCAATTATACAAATGCACCGCAGGTAATTGGAAACATAATTAGGACCTCTTCCACAGCACATCAAATTAGTTTACTACTTGAGAATATTGAAGGAGGTTTATTGGTTAAAAACAACAGGGTAACCAGTGTGGACGGAAATGCCCTTCGAGTAGTTAATGCTTCTGGAAATTCCAGTACACCTAATTTGGTTTATAATAACTTCCTTCAAGGGGAAGGCAACAACAGAACGGTTTATCTTTCCAATACCAACTATTTATTATTTTATCACAATTCCATTTGGAATCAGGGTAATGGCGCTTCTATGGAGTATGCTAATTACGGAGGAAATAATGAATTGGTCAATTCTATTTTCCAGGCTACAAATGGTTATGCCCTTCGGATTGCTACGACAGGAGCTTTCTCAAATATAGATTACAACAATCTATTTACTTCGGGAACAAATCTTGGGCGATGGGGCAGTACAGATGCAGTTGATTTGGGTGCCTGGAGAGCTGCCTCAGGTTATGATGCCAACTCCTTGACAATTAATTCTCAATTTGTTTCAAGCGAAGACTTGACTCCACAAGAGGAGGCACTCGCTGTCAATGGAACTGATTTGACAGCAATAGTTTCAGATGATATCAACGGCGTTCCCCGATTTGATCCGGTAAGTATTGGTGCGGTAGAATTTTTCTCAGAAAGCGGAAGAGATCTGGCTGTTGTGGAAATCCTTACTCCAAATTCAGCCTGTTTGCTCACAGACCAAGAAGCGGTCTCGGTTAGGATATCAAATGTAGGAACTTCTTTTGCAGGCAATATTATCCTTTCTTACCAAATCAATGAAGATACACCTGTAGAAGAGGCCTTGCCTTCCTCTGTAGTTTTGTCTCCTGGTCAGACATACAACTATATTTTTGAAAACCTGGCTGATTTAAGTCAAAAGGGGGAATTTACCATTAAGGTATCTATTGTGGAGTCAGATGAAAATATGACCAATAATGTTTTGAGTAAGATAATTTTTCATTATGCAGACCCTATAGTTACAATCAGTGATGATGCATCAATCTGCAAAGGACAAGGAATTAATTTAAGCGTAACAGGAGGTCAGAGCTATCTTTGGAGTACCGGAGAATCTAACTCTTCCATATATGTACAGCCTGAAGAAACTACTACCTACTCGGTTTTAATAACGGACGAAAATGGATGTTCCACAGAGGAAGCCGTCACAGTTACTGTCGGCTCTATACCTGAAATAAATTATGTAGGGGACGAGGGATATGAATCAAGTTTTGTCAGTCCTTCAGTTGGGACGAGCGCTACTGAGTTTATTTTTAGAATCAATTATGTGGAAAGATCAGGCCTACTACCTGGATCAGGCTATCCTCGCTTGACCGTCCGAAGCTTTTTAGAAACCAGGGAAATCGAAATGATTGAAGAGGATCCGATGGATCAAGATGTCAGTGATGGAAAAATATACAGAGCTGCTGTTTTAAACCTTGTAGAGGATGCAGACTGGGAATCAGAAATCAAGGTCATCCATACCGGAGGTTGTGAAACCACTACAGGGTTCTTATCTATTCCATTGGTATCTAGTGATTTACTTGATGTAGCAATCTTTGCCGGAGACATTCTCTTTAGTAATGATGAACCTGCTATTGGAGAGGAATTTACGATTACAGGGATAATCAGAAACACCTCAGATTTCCCTGCTGAAAACTTTGTAGTATCAGTATATGACGATGAGAACCTCATAGCATCTACAATTGTCGATTATGTGGCTCCTCAATCTACCAAAGAAGTAAGTTGGAATTACAGCTTCTTGGTGTCAGGCTATCATGAGATCAAAGTGGTGTTGGATGAGACCGATGTGCTGGATGAGAAAAACGAACTCAATAATTTCGCTATTCGATTCTATGCCCTTCCGGAAGGCATCAATGTATCTGCTTCACTTAATAAATCTGTAATTATTCCAAGTGAGACGTTTACGCTTTCTGGTGTAGCGAATTATTATGGATTGGATCTCGCTGTGACTCCAAAAGTATCAGGTGCCACTGTAAGAATAAATATCAGTGACGGAAGATCATCAACGGCCTATACCAATTCCAATGGGGGATTCAGTAGATCCTTCTCCGGTCCGACAGAACTTGGGATATATACTGTATCAGGAGAGGTGGATGATGGTAGATTTATAGTGCCATTTGGCCCATTCACCATTGAAGTTGTGGAAGAGGATAATTCTGAAAAATTATTACTTCCTGATTTGGAGACTACTTTAACCCTCGACGCTAAAGAAAATAGAAACCACTATCTAAGAGGAGAATCAATAACAGGGGTGGCCAAGGTTACTAATATTGGGCAGGCTCCTGCGGAGAATTTTGTATTCAGATATGCTTCTTGCCAAGGCGTGATCGGAGAAATATTTATTCCGCTACTTCAGCCTGGTGAGTTTATTGAGTATCCATTTGTAACATCAATACTGGATGATAACTTATTAAATTCATGCAATAGTTATGATGATCATTGTGTCTTTTCAGCAAGAGCCGACCATTTGAATCAACTTGCCGAAACTTCCAAATCAAATAACAATCGGAATATCAGTGTAAAAATCTTTGGGGAATTACCTGATCTGATTCCAGAAAAATTTTCTTCTATATTTTTCAATCTCGAGGATACTTTTAACATTTCTATCAAGGCAAGAAACATAGGCGGTCTTCCTACCTCTGAACCCTTTGTGATGAATGTTTACGTAGATGATGTTATTGTTGACTCCAGGACATTCTCAAATTCGATCAATGTCTGTTCAGGTATAAGTACCTACAAACTCAGTTGGTTATTTGAAACCACTAATGATAAAGAGATTCGGATCGTGGTGGATGAACCTTATGGAAGCGGAGCTATTGAGGAATATAATGAAGTCAATAATCAACTTCAGTTTACCATAAAATATAGACCCAAGAAACCAGATTTAAATACCTTAGAATACTGGCTGAGTATCGAACCCGCTCATCCAGATCCCGGTGAAAACTTTAAGATTAAAGCTCTTTATAGAAACATTGGAGCTTCAGATATTGCCGAGCCTTTCTACAATTCATTTACCATTGTAGAAAATGGAGTAGAAAATATTCTGGAGAGTCAAATCCTAGATGGAGTAGAAAAAAATCAAACCAAATCAGATAGTGTATATACCAGTATTTCTTCCTACGGAAATCATTCGCTTATATTCAGTACAGATTCAAGATTTGAAATAGACGAATCTTCCGAAAGTAATAATGTGGCTACAGTTCCACTTTGCGTGGATTTATCTCCAAATATTTTCAATTCAGGTTTTCCTATTGGAGTTTGGAGAGGAGGATTCCAGATTTATACGGAGCAATATTTGATAGCCTATATTCGAAATTATGGAATTTTCGAAGCTGAGGATGTTTCCGTAAAGTTTTATTTGGATGATGTGGAAATTGCATCAACTGTTATTTCAAAACTTCCAAGAAACACATCGGGAGCTTATGTCCGTCTTCCTTATATTTTTACTGAATCTGGCACATTTACGCTGAAAGTAGTTGTTGATGAAGAAGGCAAATTTACCGAATGCGTTGAGAACAATAACGAGGTAAGTAGATCTATTGAGATTTTAACTCCGGGGCCAGATCTCCGGGTATTGACCCAATACATTTCTCCTTCCAAACTCAACCCGGATTTGGATGAGCAAATCAATTTGTTTGTCTCATACGATAATATTGGGGTAGTTCCATCAGGGCCATTTAAGGTACGTTTGTTGATCGATGGACAACAGATCGGTGAAGATGTCGAAGTAAGTGGGGTAGCAGCTGGAGAAGATGGAACGGTAGCCATCACTGAACCCTATTCATCATCTATCGGAGGATTAAAAACCATTGAAGCGATTGTGGATGTTTTGGAGGAGCAACCAGATCCAAACCGAACCAATAATTCAGCCCTCAGAACAATTTTTGTTGGGGATGCTCCAAATCTTGCATTTACAAGTTTGGATTTCAGTAATAATTGTCCTGGAAATGGTGAGGAAGTTACGCTGTCTGCCACTATTATCAATGAGGGTGATGTAGGAACTGATGCTACCCTGACTTTCTATTACAAATCCGGTGAAACCCTGGAATTGATTTCAGAGGAACTGATCAGCGTGGATGCCAAAGGTACGCTGATAGTATCAACTCCTATCGTCCTACTGAGTAATACCTTTAGTATCTATGCCGAAATTACCGATGCCTATCCATTTGAGTATAATCTGCTGGATAATAGCATCGAGCGTGGATTCTGTACTGATGTTCTTACCCAATTTGCGCTCACAACTTCGGTTGCTGGAGAAGGTATCATTTTACGGGATCCGAATCTGAACCTCTATAACGAAGGTTCTACAGTTTCCTTGATAGCGATACCAGCAGAAGGATTCTCTTTCACACAATGGTCCGGAGATTTTTCCGGTACTGATAATCCACTGAGCTTCACCATGGACAGTGATAAAAATTTGGTGGCAGAGTTTACAGAAAACTATCGTATCAAACTTAAAGTGACCAATGAATCCTGTTTTGAAGCAGCTGATGGAAGAGTAGAGGTAGATGTTTTAGCCGGTGTAGCGCCTTATACAATTGAATGGTATAAGAACGGTGAATTGCTTCCTGAAACAGGAACCATTATAAATAATCTTTCAGCGGGATTCTATGAAGTTCGGGTGACAGATTCTGGTAACATAACGATCACCGATGACGTGGATCTCATTGTAGGTGACTTCCAATACCCTATAGTGGTTATTCCTGCTGAGATTTCAGTATTCTTAGATGAGAATGGTGATGGATTTTTGTCCATTACGGAGATCAATGACGATTCATTCGACAACTGCGGTATCAAGTCCAAATTCTTTAATGATGGCTTATCCACCATTTCATTCGATTGTACAAATGTTGGACAATCCCTTACAGTGGACTTTAAAGTAGAAGATACTAACGGAAATGTATCTGTGAAACCATTTAATGTAGTGGTTCAGGAAGAGGTAAAACCAGTGATCACAAATGTTCCAACCAATATTGAAATCAGCACTGATGCAGGAACTTGCGGAGCGGTGGTGACATGGACTGAGCCTTCAGCTGCTGACAATTGCGGAATCGAAAGCTTTACCGCTGATTATACATCGGGGGCATTCTTCCCTGTTGGAGAAACAACGGTGACCTATACCGCTACCGATATCCACGGCAATTTTGAAACAGCCAGCTTCACGGTGACGGTGAACGATACCGAAAAACCAACCATCACGAATATTCCTGCCAACATCATAGTAAACAATGATGCAGGGACCTGCGGAGCGGTGGTCACCTGGATTGAACCTACAGCAGATGACAATTGCGGAATCGAAAGCTTTACCGCTGATTTTACCTCAGGGGCAGTTTTCCCTGTTGGGGAAACAACGGTGACCTATATCGCTACCGATATCCACAACAACGTGGAAACAGACAGCTTCACGGTGACGGTGAACGATACCGAAAAGCCAACCATGACGAATATTCCTGCCAACATCATAGTAGACAATGATGCAGGGACCTGCGGAGCGGTGGTAACCTGGACTGAGCCTTCAGCTGCTGACAATTGCGGAATCGAAAGCTTTACCGCTGATTATACATCGGGGGCATTCTTCCCTGTTGGGGAAACAACGGTGACTTACACCGCTACCGATATCCATGGCAATGAGCAAACAGCGAGCTTCACGGTGACGGTGAACGATACCGAAGATCCGGTGATTACCTGTCCTGCCGATATCAGTACAACAGTTGAATTTGGAGAAACAGGAAAAATTATTATCTACGACTTGCCAATAGCATCTGACAATTGCGGAACCCCTACCTTAATCCGGGTCAGTGGACTTGCAAGCGGGGAAGTCTTCCTGTTGGGATCTACTACCGTGATCTACAGAGCCACCGATGCCGCCGGTAATACGGCTGATTGTAGCTTTACCGTAACCATCACAGAAAGTGACGACAACGAGGATCCGGTAATCATTGATTGTCCGTCCAATATTACAGTTTCCAATGATCCTGATAGCTGCGATGCCGTGGTGAATTGGACAGAGCCGACGGCTACAGATAACAGCGGTACGGTGACCCTGACCAGCAACTTTGAGCCGGGATCGGTCTTCCCTGTGGGAACAACCGAGGTGAAATATACAGCAACTGACGGGGCTGGCAATCAGTCAACCTGTACCTTCAATGTTACTGTTACCGACGAGGAGTTACCTGTAATAACTTGTCCTGCCGGTATCAATACAACTGTTGAATTCGGAGAAACCGGTAAGGTAATTACCTATGCCCTTCCAACAGCGACTGACAATTGTGGAACTCCTGCTATAGAGTTGGTCAGTGGCCCTGCAAGTGGAGAATTCTTCCCTGTAGGTCCAACCGAAGTAACCTACAAAGCGACCGATGATTCAGGAAATGTTGCAGGATGTAGCTTTACCGTAACCGTCACAGAAAGTGATGATAATGAAGGTCCAATAATCATTGATTGCCCTTCTGATATTTCAGTGTCAAATGATCCAAGTGTATGCAGTGCAGTAGTGACTTGGACAGAGCCTACGGCTACAGATAACAGTGGTACGGTGAACATGACCAGCAATTTTGAGCCAGGATCGGTCTTCCCTGTGGGAACTACCGAGGTGAATTATACAGCTACAGACGAGGCTGGCAATCAGTCAACCTGTAGCTTCAATGTTACTGTTACCGACGAGGAGTTACCGCTAATAACGTGTCCTGCCGATATCAGTACAACAGTTGAATTTGGAGAAACAGGAAAAATTATTATCTACGACTTGCCAATGGCATCTGACAATTGCGGAACCCCTACCTTAATCCGGGTCAGTGGACTTGCAAGTGGGGAAGTCTTTCCGT
>NZ_JBGTCA010000093.1:0-21535 GCF_041749095.1 Aquiflexum sp.
CATTTTTCGAAATCTGAAGTGTTTATATCCGATTTAAGTTGGATACCATGGACTGATATTACTTCACCTGTTCCCGTGCGCAAAGAATTGGCCATCGGTTTATTTTCAGTTTTTGTTTCACTCATTTGGCTAAAGACAGGAAAACAAAGAATGCCCATTAACACCGTAAGGAAAATGTTTCTTATCCCAAAATCTTTGGGAAGAATCGCTGAAATTTTAAGTTGATTTTTCATGTCGTTATAATTTTAGTACATACTTTTGAATTGAATTTTTACCCATTTGAATTGGGCAGTATATTATTGTTTAGCCTAAAGAAATTCTCAGGATCGTATTTGTGCTTCAGTTTGGCCAAGCGGGAATAATTCGGTCCGTAGGCCACTTTGATCCTGTCTAAACCGTCGTCATCGGCAAGCCAGTTTACCGCAGTCCCGTGGGTATGAGGTTCCACTTCTTTCCAAAAGTTCTTTGTCCATGCAATCAGATGGTCAGCTTCTTCAGGATCCAGCCATTGTGGGGTGATATCGAAATACCATTGTTTACCCCGGTAGGGGAAGGGGGTTTCTTCCGGTCCCACCCGCGCGACAGCCCCCTTCATCACATTGAATAAAACCATGGAATAAGGGCTGATTTCTTCCGTGTTACTTACAATTATATCGATCACTTCATCATCCAAGGCAGGAAGGTAACCCATCTTGTTGTACCGGTGCATGCCATGCGGAACTGCTGCGTCAAGACTTTTTTGAAGTTGTACATAGGGAACGGGGGCTATCATATCGGCCATCGGGGATTTGAATTCTCTTAAAGGCACCAATTGCTTCTTGCCTTCCTCCAAGTCTCCTGCCCAACAAACCACCAGTGCAAAGACTTTGAGGCCATCAGGAAGGGTGAAAATGGCTGCAACAATGGTCATCTCGTCGGGAGTATTCATGGAATAATCCCGATAAAACTGCAGCATCTCCCTGGCCTGATCCAGTGGATAGAGCATCATTCCGGTCAATACCTCCGGGCCGACCTTGTGCAGTTGGTATTCAAATGAGGTGACCACACCAAAATTACCCCCTCCTCCTCTTATGGCCCAAAACAGATCCTCATTTTCGGTTTTGGAAGCTTTCATATACCGTCCATCTGCCAATACCATATCCACAGAAAGCAGGTTGTCAATGGTCAACCCTAATTTATTCATCAAATAACCCTGTCCGCCGCCCAATGTCAATCCGGCTATTCCGGTGTGCGACACGACACCTGCAGTTACGGCAAGTCCAAAAGCCTGTGTTTCATGGTCCAGGTCAGCCAATAATGCACCGGCTTCAGCCCTTGCGGTCTGATTGACAGGATCTACCCGGATACCCTTCATATTGGACAAGTCGATCAAAAGCCCCCCGTCACAGGTGGATCTACCGGCAAAACTGTGCCCCCCGGCTTTCACTGCCAGGATCAGATTATGTTCACGGGCAAAATTCACGGCCGCAATCACATCCGAAGGCCCGGCACACTTGACCACCATGGCAGGATACTTGTCAATCATCCCATTCCAGATCGATCTTGATTGATCATATCCTTCTTCCTCGGGAAGGATAAGTTCACCTCTTAGAGTTGACTTGAATGCTTCTACTTCAGATTTTGAAAGCATTATTTCTTTAGAAATCACATCATTATTTTTCATAAAAATCGGGGTTTGGTGAGCATTTTATCTTTATGTCTTTTCAATTGATTTTTCTGGAAATAACCTTGGCATTAGACCAGAACAAATCTAAAAAATAAAGAAGGGATGTGATGGTTCAAATGTTCCAAAAACATTAACAAATGTTCCATCTATAAAAAATTCCGTTGGGGATATTTATCAAACACACTCCGAAGGAGATCGACCATATTGTTTCTTGAAACACTTTGTGAAATAACTCTGGCTGTTGAATCCAACAGCATAAGCCACCTCAGTCACATTCCCGGCATTTTGTTCCAAAAGGCTCATTGCCCTTTTCAGTCGGAACACCCTGATAAATTCAGTCGCTGAACAATCGGTCAAGGCCTTCAGTTTCCGGTGGAGGTTGGTCCTGCTCATCCCGATTGCCCTGCTGAACATCTCCACATCAAAATCCGTGTTCATGATATTTTCTTCCATGATAATCAAGGCTTTTTTCAGGAATTTTTCATCTATTGATGTCACTGCAATTTCGGAAGGCTGCAGGCTGAGAGATCGGCTGAATATTTCCCGGAGTTTTTTCCTGCCTTCAATGAGGTAATGGATCCGCACCTTGAGTTCCTTCATTTCAAATGGTTTGGTCAGGTAAGCGTCAGCGCCTGTTTCCAGTCCGCTGATTTTGCTTTCGGAATCTGCCCGTGCAGTAAGCAGGATAATGGGGATATGGCTTGTTCGCTCGTCGTTTTTCATCTTGTCACTGAGACTTACCCCATCCATCACAGGCATCATCACATCGGAAATGATCAGGTCGGGCATGATTTCAGTGGCTAGTTTAAATCCCACCATACCGTTTTCAGCTTCCAGAACCTGATATAGTTCCCGTAAATTCTGAAAGATAAAATGTCTCAGATCCGGGTTGTCCTCGACGACCAGGACAGAAGGCAAAGTACTATTTGTGATTTCCAGTTGCTTTAGGGAGCCGATGGTTGTTTTATTCGTTTCTTCCGTTTTCATTAAAGGTGTTGGAGCGCTTTCTAATTTCTTCAATTCAGCCATCTCCTCCTGGTCAACATTTTCCAAAGTCAGTGCTACAGAGAATGTTGTCCCAGATTCGGGGCTGCTTTCCACGGTGATATTTCCACCATGCAATTCAGTCAGTTCCCTGACCAATGCCAATCCGATTCCAGTACCCTCATAAGTCCTTGTGGCTGATGCCTCACCCTGGTAAAAGCGTTCAAAAACATGGGGCAGCCTTTGGGGTGGGATGCCGATGCCATTGTCCTTCACCCTGAATTCCAATTGGATTCCTGATTCCTTTTCAGCTAATTTGGACAGACTGAAATTAACCTGCCCTCCGGTCGGGGTGAATTTGAAGGCGTTGATCAAGAGGTTTGACAATACCTTTTCCAGCTTGTCATGATCAAAGAGTAGGTAAAAAGAACCTTTCGGTAGATCTTGTGTAAAAGTGATCTGCTTGCTTTCAAACTGGGATGAAAAAGTCCCGGCAATTCTTTTTAAGAAACCGATGATTTCACCTGGTTCTTTTTCAAGTTTCAATTTACCCGCTTCCAATTTGGAAAGGTCCAGCAATTGGTTGACCAACTGAAGCAGCCGGGCAGCATTCTTTTTGATCAGACCATGACCTTCCTGCAGCAAAGGATGGGTTTTTCTTCCCGCTTCCAACTGCTCCACCGTACCGGAGATCAGGGTAAGCGGGGTACGGAATTCGTGGGAAATGTTGGCAAAGAAATCGGACTTGGTGCGGTCGAGTTCTAGCATTTTTTGGGCTTCTAGCCGTTTTACCTCCACGTCCAACAGACTAGTTTGCAGGGATCGTTTCGTCTGGGCATATTCTATGGCCAATAAAACCGAAAAGGAAATTGCTGCACAAAATATGGCCAAATCAAGCGTGATGGCTATATCATGGGGGAATCGGGGAAGCGTGTTGGAGTGAAATAAACTAAACAACGCCCAAAAAATAAGATTCCCTGACCAACCAAAAAAAATGACCCAGGCACCTTTGATTTTTTTCCGAACAGCTTTCCAACTTACCAAAACTGCAACAAAAGGCCCCATGGTAAGAAAATATGGCCAATAATAGTTGGCGGCTTCATAGGGCCATTTCCATGTCGGAATAAAAAGTAAAGCCGAAATAGTGGCCAACCAAAACAAAGCATCCAGCTTTTCCTTGGCAAATGAATAAACGGCGAGTATTCCCCAAATGATGAATGTGCTGAAAAACAGTGAACTGATCAATCCTATTATAAAAAATGAATCCCCTTCTCTGGGCATAAAACGGAAAACATGTTCCAAAAAGTAACCGAAGGCCAAACTAATGGTGAACAGACTGTAATAAAGGTTAGTCTTATTGCTGGGATAAGTGATAAAAAAGAAAAGGTGAAGCAATGCAAGGAACAGTAAAAAAGTAGCCTTTCCTACCAATCGGGAAGTCACCAAGGCCCTGTGATGCAACATACTCTGTACAACGTTATCCATTTGATCCACTCGGATAACCAAGGTTGGATTACCACCCCAAAGCCCCAGGAAATTCATATAGGGGTTTCTTTCAGTAAATGAAAACCGTACAGCCAAAACCTGATCGGTACGGTCTTCAAACTGAAAACTGTAAGGGGTGAAATTTGGATTGAAAATCAACTCTTCTTTGGGATCCTTACTGACAACTCCCAATTTATGGATCAACTTGCCGTTCAGGAATATTTCAGATGCTCCCCTTTGAAATATGTTCAAAGCCAAAGGAATATTCAACAAAGATTCATCAACATCCAAATGCAATCGAAACCAGCCAATTTCAGCTTCCCTCAGATCAGTCAAATAATGGATATCGGTAGTGGGGTCTATGGGAGTCCAATGTCTGTCATCAAATTCGGGATATGCCCAGGATGGGTTATCTCCTGGGTGGAATTTCCAGTTTTGGTTGAGGGTAACCTGATTGTCACTTAAATCACCTAGTTTGAAACTATTGGTTGAATCAGCAAATGTTTGGTGTAATGTAAGGAAAAGCAATACATAGATCAGAAGATCATTCCATGGAACTACCGTATATTTTATTAAAAAAGATCCCATTACTAAATAAATAAATATCTAATTATCAATAGGTTTGATTAAATATAGCTAAAATAGTTTGATTGTCTTAAATGACAATAATTTTTTTCAACTGTCTTTTTTTATTGAACCCTTTTCCTTTCTTCTTCAGATCCGGTAGCCTTCTTCACTGTACGAATGTCGGACAAACCAAAGTTTTTTGAATAGGTCAATTGAATCACACTGGATGTCAATCTAAAATTGAGACATCTTAATAAAAAATTACCTTGGCTAGCCAATCAATCTAAGCCTTGATGAAGTAGGCTTGATTACCTCCATTGTAATTGATTACCTCTCTTCCGAATAAATGCATCCCCTGTTCATAGAACTATTCATTCGGCCCCCGGTCTGAGGTCCAGATGTCGCGGTGGAGTTTCCATCCTTGGGGAGTGTGTAGCCAGAGGACGACGTATTTCCCCACGTCGGCCTCCCGATCACCTGCGAAGAGACGGTAGCGGCCCACTTCGGTGGCAGTTTCCCCGTCTGCACCCGTGAAAATTTCCACCGTCTCCAAATTGGCTCGGGTCAGCCCGGAGTCGAAGACACCTTGCCAGAACTGCTCGATAGCCTTTGTACCCGCAACCGGACCGCGACCAGCTGGAAGCAGTTGTCCGCTCGCTGTGTAGAGTGCGGCAATCGCTAAGGCATCCTGGCGCCCGAAGTTCTCTTCAAAGTGTTCGTTAGCCTGCTCGATGTGGGCACGCAATAGATTGTCGCGGCTTTCCGTGAAACGCGGATCGATGGCAAAGCTCTGCTCGAAAAGGCGGGCGGCCTCCTCATAGCGGCCCTGGCGGAGGCGAAGTACTCCGAGAGAGTTGTGCGGCCTGGGCTCATCGGGGGCGTGTTGGATGTAAAGCAGGAAGTTCTCCTCGGCGGTGGCTAGGTCCCCCTGGTCCATCGCGATGTAGCCAAGCCAGTTGTACGCTTGGATGAAGTCCGGATCACACTCTAAGGCACGTCTGAACTGCTTGACGGCTTCGTCGTAACGTTGCAGATTGCGGTAATAACGAAACCCCATATAAGAGGGTAAGTAGGGATCATCAGGATACTCCAAGGAGAGCCCGCTCAAGATCTCAATCGCACGATTATAATCCCGCTCCAACAGAAAGGCATGGAAAGCGTCGATCAATTGCTGTTCGCCCGGCGTGACGCGGTCACGATTTGCTTCCGCTCTTCCCAAGTAGTCCTGAAGCTCTGAAAGGAAGTCAGCAGAACCCCCGCGATGGAGGAGGGCCAGCACAAAGGAAGGATCAGCAGCAATGGCCTTGTCAAGGTGTTCTCGTGCCTCAGCGAACTGATAGTGATGGGCGGCATCTCGCCCCAACAGGAATTGCTCCCGCGCCTCATCCGAGTCCGTGGTAATCGGAAGTAAGCGGCGCTCATGCCCCGACTCCCAATAAACACCTGTAGTGGACAACGGCCCTCCTTCTGACCCTAAAATCTTATAATTTGCCAACAATTCCGGGTCGGACTCTTTTCCGAATTCAGAAACAAAAAGAACCGATTCTCTTTTCAATGAATTTTCAATGGTTTGACTATTGCTACCTGAAATTAGGATGACAAATAGTATAGGAAAGAATAGTGTGATTTTCATATCTATGTTTAAACTTTATAATAACCCTTTCAAGTCCGGATCCTTAGTGGAACAGGTGATCAGAAATTCGGAGGGGGTCTTTCCAAATTGTTTATAAAAACATTTGGCAAAATGGGATGGATCCTGAAATCCAACCATACAAGCTACCTCTGCAATGTTTCCCGCCCCATTTTCCAACAATTCAGAGGATCTTTTGAGCCTGATCAAACGAATAAGATCGCCTGGTGCATAACCGGTGACTCCTTTGATTTTTCGATGTAGCTGCATACGGCTCATTCCAACTTCCCTACCGAATCGCTCTACGCCGAACAAGGGATCATCCAGGTACTTTTCAATGATTACCAAAGATTTTTCCAAAAATTTACCATCAAGGGATCTGATAGGTTTTGACATGGGCTGAAGCAAGATCTCCTGACTAAAGCGCTCTTTCAATTTTTGCCTGATATCGATCAGGTTCTTGATCCGTACCAATAGTTCTTCTGCCTCAAAAGGTTTGGTAATGTAATCATCGGCACCGGTCTGCAGCCCTTCCATTTTGCTTTCCCCGGAAGCTTTGGCGGTCAGGAGTATGATGGGGATATGGGCTGTTTTTTCATCTCCCTTCAGGGTTTTGCAAAGGGAAATTCCGTCCATTCCCGGCATCATCAGGTCACTTAAGACTAAATCAGGGATCAGGTGTAAGGCCATGTCCAATCCTTGTTGACCGTTCTCGGCTTCCCGTACCGAATAATGGGCATTTATACTATCCTTGATAAAATCCCTAATATCCTGATTATCCTCCACCACCAAAACCAGAGGCTGCTCACTTTCTCCATTTAAACGTCCTTCAATATGTTTTTTTTCAACAAAATCATCCCCAAGATATATTTTCAATTCCTCAACAGATTGGGATGAAGGCTTGGAAAGGGACATTTCTTCCATGCCTGTGGTCAATACGGGAAGCCTGACCCGAAAACTGCACCCTTGTCCCAACCGGCTATTTACCTGAATGGTACCGCCATAAAGCTCCACCAACTCCTTGACCAAGGCGAGCCCTATCCCACTTCCTCCATTATACAACCCTTCATTGGTTTCCACCTGATAAAACCGGTCAAAAATTCTGGGAAGCATTTCAGATGGAATACCTGTTCCCTTGTCCTCTACCACGATTTCCAGCCACTCCAAGTTCCCGGACCTTTCAGTGACTTTGTCCCACCAAGGAGGTAATGGGATTTGTGTCTCATGTTTTATAAGTGCGGAAAATTGAATCTCACCGCCCTCGGGGGTAAACTTGAAGGCATTGGACAGTAGATTGGTTATGATTTTTTCGAGCTTATCTCCATCAAAATAAGCAATAGGGTTTCGACTGGGATAATTAAATATGTATTTGATCTTCTTCGATTCTGCTAATGAGGAAAAGGAAATCACCAATACCTTTATAAATGCCGTAATATTCTCAGGCTTTAGGTCCATCTCCATACTTCCGGACTCTATTTTGGACAAGTCCAATAATTGATTGATCAACAGGTGGAGACGTTTTGCATTTCTTTTCATCACCTGAAAAACATGATGATCGTCCGGGTCGGAATTGCGCTGAAGCTTTTCCAAGGGACCGAGAATCAGGGTAAGAGGAGTTCTGAACTCATGAGATATATTGGCGAAAAACCTGGATTTCAAATGATCAAGTTCCTGCATCTTTTCTGTCTCCACCTGTTTGATGGCCAGGGCATGACGCAATCTTTCCCGGTTTACAGCCTGTCTCCTAAAAATATAAAGCCCTGAAACAGCCAAAACTGCATAAAGGATATATGCCAAAGGGGTTTTCCACCAAGGAGGTAAGATGATGATGGACATTTTTGCTATTTGCTGCTCATCAAAATAGTTATTTTGGGATGCTTTGACTTTAAAGGTATATTGGCCAGGCTTAAGTTCCGAATAACTGGCAAACCTCCGGCTCCCACTGTAAATCCAATCGGAATCCACTCCCTCCAATTGATACATAAACTGCATTTTATCCGGAGAATCGAAATTGATGGCTGTAAACTCGAAGGAAAGAAAATTTTCCTGATAAGATAAATGGATCTCTTCTTTATCCAAGGGAAGTATCCGTTGTAAAGCTTTTGCTTCCGTCAAAAAGACCGGGTATTGATGATTCTTGTCCTTTAATTCTTCCGGCCTGAAATTCACCAAACCCTGGCTGTTGCCGAAATACAGGATTCCATCCCAATAAAAGGCACTTCTCTCCAAAAAGTAGTCACTGGGTAATCCATCACTTGTTTCATAATTGACAAAACTCTCTTTTACGGGATCAAATTTGCTTAACCCCTTTTCGGTTCCCATCCATAAGTGACCGTTTCCATCTGCCAAAATGGAATTGACCCGGTTATTTGCCAGACCGTCCTTTTTGCTGAAGAACCTGATTTCACCTGTTTTGGTATTCAGCTTGTTCAATCCTCCCTCCGCAGTTCCCAGCCATATAACGCCTTCCCTGTCTTCATAAATACTTAAAATAGCCAAATCCCCTAGCCTATGCTGGGGCAAATCTGCATAAAGGTGGAAGTGGGTAAACTGCTCTGTGGAAGGGTCCCACTGTAAGAGTCCCACTCCTCCCACTGATATATAAACCAAGCCTGAATTAGCTGCATGAATGAAAAAAATCCTTGGGCCGTTGAGATCATAGGGAATGTAGGTGTATTCCCCACTTTTGATATCCAATACAGCAATCCTATCTTGATAAGAACTTACCCAGATTTTTCCTTTTTTATCAGAGGAAATGGAATAGGCTTTCACTTCACAGGGAAACCAGATGAATTCATTTTTCAAGCTATCCCATTTGAATAGCCCGGGTTCACCAGTGGCTCCAACCCACAAATTACCTTCTTCATCTTCGGTCATGGAATAATTATCAGGAAATCCGGACTGCTTGGAACCCGGCTTCAGAGGTACAACCTCCGTCTTGCCTGTTTGTGGATCATACCTGCAAAAGCCCTTTCCAAAACTCCCCAGCCAAACCCTCCCGTTTTTATCCACCCATATATTTTGTGTCAGATTTTCCCTGTGGATATATTCCCTAGGGGATACCAATAATTGATGGGTAGTAAACGGATTTTCCTCTAATCGTGCTTTCATCCCACCAAATTTTGAACCCAACCACAAATTGCCATTACTGTCCGGGTAACTGACGGAAAGGGAATTATTTCTCAGTGAACCAGGCTTCAGTAGGTTGGCGTGATGGGTGGTCACTTTGCCGGTTGGTAGGTCCAACTTTTGCAATCCCTTTACAGAAGACAAAAAAAGCCAATTTCCCGAAGCGCTAATGTGGTGAATGTCATCAAATAGCGGATCGGAAAGCAATAATCTTTCAAACTCTCCCGTGTTACTCCCATTTTTCTTTTGAAAAATCCCTTCTCCTTTTACCTTGATAAACATCTTCCCTTTTACATCCAAATATAGAGCGGTAGGATTATAAACCCCATCGTTACCCAAGACATCAATTTTTTGAAATTGAGCACTTTCGATATCAAACTGATAGACAGCATCAGGCAAAACTCCCCATATGTTACCATCTCCATCAAAATTAACATTGGGAAACCTTTTGGTATGGGTAGGGTAAAAAAATTCAAATTTCTCCTCTTTCGGATCAAACTTAATCAATCCATTTTCGGAACCAAGCCAAAGGAAACCTTTATGGTCTTGTTTAATCGATTTGATGATATTGGATGGGTTTGGGCGATTGGGTACAGGTTGGTATAAGCGCGCTTCACCCGAGAATTTGTCCAAGTGTACCAATCCAAACACTGTACCCATCCATAGACGTCCCAAATCGTCCTCAAACATACCAAAAGTTGGAGGTGAAGGAAATTCAATAAAATTATGTTGGATCTCCAATTCAAAATAACGGGCGTGGTTTCCGTCAAAACGGTAAACTCCATCCAGAGTGGCAAACCATATAAATCCATCCTTATCCTGAATTATATCATTAATTCTATTTTGCGGCAATCCACGCACACCCAAAAAACTCTCAAAAAACAGAGGAGACTCCGCCCAGGATGAAACTGAGAACAGATAAAACAAAATGACGAATTTGAATTTTTTCATCTTGGTCTATGCTTTGATATTCAACATCGATCAAATTACGTCTTATACCTTGGTAATTTGGGATTTACCCCGATACGACTATATGATTCCACAGGAAAAAACATCAAAAGTGCCTGCGCTTCCCTGTTCCCAACTACCCCTAAATAAATTTAGTTATTTTTCCTCAATCTGCCGAAATTTTAATATTTAACTGATTTTCATCAACTTACCCATCTACCCAATATATATATCCAAAACAACCCCCTTGATCTCAGATCAAGGGGGTAAACCATCAAAAAATCAGCGACAGTTTAGTCAGGCCAAGAGAAATTATTCCATTTTTTTTCATTGATAATCACAAGTAACGTCAGGATTGTATGGGGTGAATATACTGACTGGATTGTGCTTCCAAACCCAAACGTGCAATTGGTAATGGGGATATCGTGGGCCTCCCTTTGTAAAATCCCTATGGTCATCAAAAACCTGCCCTTCCAAGGTAGGCGGGTCATCGTCATCGTGAGTCTCGTGCCAAGGAATTGCCGGAACAATAA
Source organism: Aquiflexum sp. (assembly GCF_041749095.1). Lineage (GTDB taxonomy): Bacteria > Bacteroidota > Bacteroidia > Cytophagales > Cyclobacteriaceae > Aquiflexum. The sequence goes on from NZ_JBGTCA010000093.1 coordinate 10,943, forward strand.
ATTCTACTGCAACCAAACGTAAGATTCCATTTTTCTGGGGTTCAAAAAGAAGGACCTCTGGATTTCGAGGGTCGATATTAGTATCTATCAAAGAGAAATTGACATAGTGAAATCCCATTGCACCCAGTCCGGGACGGGTGACACATGGGCTTGCCAATTCATATCCAGCGCTTTCGGCCACTTCCACTCTATGATATTTGGCTGTGCCAGCCCGGATATCTGCCACGGCTTTATTTTGAGCCGGAGTATTGGTCCTAAAATTGGAAAAATCAGGTTCATGATCTAAACTCAGAGACTCGATTATTTCAACATCCAATTCATTATCCAATTCAGGGCTGTTTTCAGGCATGCAGGCCCAAAACCAAATCGCAATCAGAACATAATAGTAGTTCTTACCAAAATTTAAAAACAGGTTTTTTTTCATGGTGTTTTTGGTTTAAATGAAATTCAATTTTTATTCGTCTTGATATTAAATGGGAATTTCCTTGGTATAAAATTATGGACATACCATAGGGATTGGCTAGGATAATTATCCCAAAATCCGGTAAATTGGTAACTTCTAATAGTTGTAAATTGATTATCCACAATATTGCCATTCATCAAGTCTCCATTGCATTTTGGGTTAAAAGTCGGATGAGACCGAAGATGGCCTAAATCGATATTTATAATTCCCTCATGGATTAGACGTTTATTTTCATTTTTACTAAAATGTTTTCATTTTGAAAACTTTTCCATATCTTCAACAGTTGATAAAGATAAATCATTGAAAAATATCATAGTTATAAAAAATCTGGTTCAGTTTTACGAAAGGCATCCAGATTCCAAAGCAAGTTTAGAAACTTGGATTGCTATCGTCAAAAATGCTGATTGGCAAAAGTCGTTGGATGTTGTGAAAGATATTCCTGATGCTGATCCGGTGAAGAACAACAGAGTGGTTTTTAATATCGCAGGAAATAAATATCGCTTGATTGTTCAGATCAGCTATATCAGACAATGGGTATTTATCAAATTCATCGGAACACATGCTGAATATGATAAAGTTGATGCAAATACAGTTGAACAGTTTTAAATCGTAAAATCCAATCGCAGATATGAAATGGGATAAAATCATCACCACGGAGCAAGAATATGAAAAAGCTTTAAAGAGGCTTTCCATAGTATTTGATGCGAATCCGGATAGTCCTGAAGGGATGGAAGCAGAACTCTTGGTCACACTAGTAGAAAAATATGAAAAGGAGCATTACCCTATCGCTTTTCCCGAACCGATCACAGCCGTCAAAGAAGCCATGGAAATAAAAGGACTAAAGGACAAAGACCTGATTCAGGCTATTGGAAGTAAAACCACTGTAAGCCTTGTTCTCAACCGTAAGCGAGCTTTGACCATAGATATGATCAGAAATCTCACAGAGCTTCTGGGACTCCCTGTAGAAGTGTTAATTCAGCCTTATAAACTCAATGGCAAGCAGGAGAGGGTAAATTGATTTTATTCGATACTAAATTCGACACTAAATCAAAAAAACCCTAACTAACTGTTTTTCAGTTTGCTAGGGTTTATTTTGCAGAGAGGAAGGGATTCGAACCCTCGATACCCTCACGGGTATACACACTTTCCAGGCGTGCTCCTTCAACCACTCGGACACCTCTCTATTATTACCCCATCTAAATGGGAGTGCAAAGAAATACATAATTAAAAGCCTTTGCAAACTTCTCCCAAAAAAATTCGAAGACAGATTTCACGCTAAATCATAATATCCACCAATATCCAATCCCGAAAAATCGGGACAGGTTATCAATCAATATCTAATCCAGTAAAGACCAAATAATTAAAATTGAGCAGCCCCTGTTAACATAACCCAAATATCAATTCCCCACCAATGACATCTCCCCTATCATCGGAGTTATCAGTTTCCTCCTGATTTCGGAATCCTCTTTTTCATTGGCCAACAAAAACATCATTTTGGTTACCGCTGCCTCAGTGGTAATATCCCCTCCACTCAGTACCCCAATTTTTTTCAGGTCCTTGCTTGTCTGATACCTGCCCTGTATGACACGACCACCGTTACACTGCGATACATTCAAAATGATAATCCCCTTTTTTACAGCCCTGTCCAGGGAATTGATAAACCAGGATTCGCTTGGGCTGTTTCCGGAACCGTAAGTTTCCAATACTACACCCCGCATGCCCTCTATATCAAAACAGGAGTCAAGAATCTTTGAGGTGATTCCGGGGAAAAGCTTTAATACCATTACCCTGTTATCAAGCCGGCTTAAATATTTAAGTTTTTTCCCCTCTTCAAATGGTTTGATGGCGGCGTAATTATAATCAATGATAATCCCTGCTTCTGCCAAAGCCGGATAGTTTTCAGATTCAAATGCATCAAAATGCACACTCTGTACCTTCTTGCACCTGTTTCCCCGCAATAATATATGATTGAAAAATATACAGACCTCAGGTACGATGGGATTGCCATTGGCTTTGGCTGAGGCTATCTCAAGGGCTGTCATCAGGTTTTCCCGTGCATCGGACCGCATCGCAGATATTGGCAACTGTGCTCCTGTAAAAACCACCGGTTTGCTCAGCCCTCTCAACATATAACTCAGCATGGAAGCTGAATAAGCCATGGTGTCTGTTCCGTGCAAGATCACAAAACCATCATAGCTGTCATAATTCTCATAAATGATATAGGCCATATCCACCCAATGCTGCATGTTCACATTGGAGGAATCAATGGGTTCAGGAAAAGAGATGACAGTAATGGCAACATTCATATTGGTCAGATTGGGGATTTTTTCCATAATCTGACCAAAGTTAAACGGAACCAAAGCCCCTGATTCATCATAGGCCATACCAAGGGTCCCTCCGGTATAAATAATCAAAACCGAGGAAGTGATATCACTTTTTGCAGCAGTATTGAGTCTTACTATTTTATAGTTCATGACTTGAAATGGTGAAAAATGCTGTGCGCATTCTTTTGAGTGATAGTGGAAATTTTCTCCAATGAGCTTTCAGTGAGGTCACCGACTCTTTGAGCAATCAATGGAATGTATTCAGGAGAATTTCTTTTACCCCTATAAGGAATAGGTGCTAAATAAGGACCATCGGTTTCCAACACCAAATGTTCCAAACCCAATTCAGGCAACACCTTATCCAAACCTCCATTTTTATAGGTTGAAACACCACCTATTCCCAAAAGAAAACCCATTTCGATAATCTGCCTGGCTTGTTCAACACTTCCGGAGAAGCAATGGAAAATCCCTTTCAGGTCTTCTGTTTTTTCTTCTTTGATTATGGCAATGGTTTCATCCATTGATTCCCGGCAATGCAGGACAATAGGCCATTTCTTTTTCTTTGCCCAAGTGATCTGAATCCTCAAAGCTTCTTTTTGTTGCTCAAAAAAGGTTTTGTCCCAATACAGGTCTAAGCCTGTTTCACCTATGGCGGCAAACTCCCTTTTCTCAATCCACTCCTCCATTACATAAAGCTGCTTCCTAAAATCCTTTTTTACATCGCAGGGATGGAGTCCCATCATAGGAATACAAACCCCGGGATATTTGAGCTCAGCTTCCAACATCACATCAATGGATTCAACATCAATATTGGGCATATAAATTTTTTCGACACCATTTTCCACAGCAACCCTGATCACATCTGACCTGTCATCATCGTATTTTTTGGAATAAATATGAGCGTGGGTGTCGGTGTATTTCACTTTTTTTTGATTTGTGGTTTTTGGCTATTTTGTTTATGGACAACATATCCTAACATCAGTCATCGGTCATCCAACATCTGACATGTCTCTCACTTTCTCCATTTCCTCTTCCCTACTGCCTATCCTATATCGTCAGTGCCTAAGGCACTTTGGGTGTTTATTTTTCATCTTGAATCCGGCAATAAATTAAAGGGCTATGAAATCGGTCATGCCTACGGCATTTGCCTGTGCCTCATGATTCTCGGCTCTCGGTTCTTCGTTCTCGCTTCTCTCCCCTTGATTCCCGATATGCATAGGGACAAACTTTGCCTCTTGGTTCTTGGCTCTATTAACCCCCAACTTCCCAATCAACCCTCTTGAGATTGCCACGTCGCACGAAACGGTATACTAACAAATAAAGAAAATAAAAGTGCTCCTCGCAATGACGGCAACTTATTACTTCTAATCTCTCGTTCCTATCAACCAACCCAGTCTCGGATCTTCGTTCTTGGCTCTCGCCTCTCGGTTCTCGCTTCTCGCATCTTGTCTCTCGGCTCTACCTTCATCCTTCAATACCTCCTCCCCTTCCATTCTGTTTTAGAAGGCCAAAAATAATAAAGTATCGTGGACCATGAGGTAATCATATAATAAATTTCAAATAGAAATAGATCTAAGGCAGCTAACTTGATTTTGGTTTTTATAGCGAAACTGTAAATAAAAAGTCCTTGTATTAACACTTTGGCAATCCATAAGCAGATAGCCAACAATGGATGTAAAAAAACCAGCAATAAAATACTTGGAAAAAAAAGGACCTGAATGGCCAAGATTAATCTCCAATATAATGGCAGTGACATGGCACCCGACATCCAGCGTTTTCTTTGTTGGATTAACTGACTGAATCCATTTTGGGATTTGGTGGAAATCAGATTGTCCTCAGATACTTGTTGCAAGACTTTGTATCCTTTAGACTGGATATTTCTGGCAATTTCAAAGTCTTCTGTCAGGGAAAACGGAATACTTTCAAATCCGCCAACCGATAAGTAGGACGCCTTGGTAATCAGCATATTGTTACCCATGGAGGTAACAGAATATCCAAAATCTGACATCACTTTGACCATACCTAGGGTTAACCACCAATCCATGCCCTGCATTTTCCCATAAATGTTATCAGCCTTGATATGGGTAATCCCTGTGATTATACCTGCTTCTGTGTTTTGGCAGGCGAGAACCATAGACCGGACCCAATTGCTGGGCACCTGACAATCTGCATCTGTGAAAAGCAAAACCTCTCCTTTTGCATATTTGGCCATTTGGGATAGCGCATTGGCTTTGCCGTTCATTTTGGAACTATCGCCTTCTTGGATTTGGACCAGTTTCACATGTTCATTTTGATCTTCAAATGTTTTTAACAAAACTCCTGTTTCATCTGTACTTCGATCATTCCCTAATATTATCTGAAGCTTGTCTTTTGGATAATTCAGTTTGGCTATGGACTTCAAACATGCCGGCAAATTCTCCTCCTCATTTCTACTGGGAATCAAAATACTGACAAAGGGGAATTCAGAAACCTCATTTTTTACGTAATCTTTAAAGCTGAACTTCAGTAATAGCCAAAGTAGGGCATCCTGTACCAAAAGAATAACGACCAATATTACCGCTAAAAACATCATAGCAAAGCCGTCTCTAAACCTGAGTCCTTCAGAAATTCCAAATAATCCGGCAGGACTTTTTTAATTATGTCTTTGGTTTTTTGTTGGTCATGAAAAACCACTATTGACCCATTCCTTGAATACTTAATGGATTTATTCAGGCATTGTTCTGCACTTTGCGAAGAGTCAAAGTCCCCTGTGAGCACATCCCACATGATCACATCATATTCAGCCACAACTGATTTAAACTGTTTTTTGGTGATTTTTCCATAAGGCGGTCTGAAAAGCCTGCTCGGAACCGATAAGGTTTCCTGGATCTGGGATTGACAATTGCGGATTTGTTTAAGATAACTTTCATAGGATGTTTTGAATCCGTTCACATGGTGCATGGTGTGGTTCCCTATCCCATTTCCGGATTGATGGACTTCTTGTGCCAACTGTTGGTTCTTATGGATATTATCCCCAACCATGAAAAAAGTGGCGGACATGCTCCTTTTCGCCAACTCATTTAAAACAAAGTCAGTCACTCCCGGAACCGGGCCATCATCAAAAGTCAGGTAAATTTTATTTACACTCCTATCTTTGTTCCAAACAAATTGCGAAAACATTTTGGGTATCAAAGACGGAACATGATGCATCCACACCATGATTATTTAAATCTTACACTTAGCAAAGTAATATCATCCCGTTGCTCCCCTCCTACTGAAAAGCCTTTCAAATCCTCAAAAAATAAGTCATGGAATGTATTTGGTTCTACGCAAAGTTGACTTTTAACAAATTGATGAAACCTCTCATCTCCATATTCTTCTTCATTGTCATTAAAAGTTTCGGTAAGTCCATCAGTGTATAAGTGGATCGTAAAGCCCTTCAGGTGTGATCTTTTACCTACCTCCAAAAATGGCAATTGCTCAAATGCCCCTAAAATAGTTGTGCCTGCCTCCAGAGTTTCACTTCTTTTTTCACCTTCCCAACACAATACAGGAGGGTTATGACCGGCATTTACGTAAGTGAGTTCTCTTTTTTTATAATTGTAATAACCAAGGAAAAAAGTAATGAACCGTTCTCCTTTAGTATTTTCAAAAATGGTGTAGTTCAATTGCTCCACTATCATTTTGATATCTGAGGAACTTCTCAATAGTGTCCTCAATGCCGCCTGAAAATTGGACATCAACAATGCGGCAGGCATACCTTTACCTGAGACATCTGCAATACAAAAAAAGACTTCATCCTCTGACTTCTGTATAAGATCATAATAATCCCCGCCGACTGTGGAATGTGGTATATACGTGACTTTGGCTTTCAGCTTTTCTGTTTGGGGAAGTACAGCTGGAAAAAGCATCCTTTGGACATTGGAAGCGATTTCTATCTCTCTTTTCAATCTTTCCTGCTCCAACTGTCTTTTGGCAAACCTCTTGTTTTCCAAAGCAACCACCATGATATTGGTCAATGCCTGTGTGAAATTTAGGTCAAGATATTCATGCTCAAATTTTTTTCTGAGAAAAAGTATGGCAAGCATCCTTTCTTTATGGTACACTGGTAGATAACTTTCCAATTCAGAAAAAGAATATCCATGATCAAGCTCAATATTCAATTCTCCCGATTCCTTTGAGTAATTGACCTTGCTCTCTGGAATTTGCTCAGGGATTATATTTTTGATCCCATGACTGATCTTCAGCTCAAATTGATCCTGATCAACCATGTATAAAAGTATGGCCTTGATATTTAGATGTACAAGGCAGGTGAATTTAAAAATATTCAAAAGTACGGAAGCGGATTTGTTTTCATTGATCGCCTGTGTGATCTCGAGAAGGGCTTTTAACTCCAGTTCCTTTTTTTGATATTTAACAGTTTGAGTGGTCACTTTTTATTTTTTTTAAATGGCATTATGCTCCATCAGGCCCTTTTTGGTTGCCAGATAAAACAAATTTTTGCCTGTTTCTTTAATATCAACTTTATCGAAAATCTCAGTATCTGGTTCGCTCAGACATTTGATGTAGGACATTTCGTACAGCGATTGCAAGGTAGCCAAAAGCAATTCATCTTCCCAAGCCAACGTTTCTTTTAAATAGCTGAAAGGCTGTACAAAGTAAAGCTCATCCAGCAAGTCAAACTCATCATCAGTCATAATTTCCAATTGGTTAAAGTGCGTAAAGTTATGGATTTACTAAGAAAATGATAATTGAATGCCTGCATATCTTAAAGTAATTGTTGGAGGTTGGAAGTCAGAAGTGGGAAGATCTTTGAGAAAGGATGAAGGTGAAGGGATGAAGGATAAAGGACAAGGTGGTGCGTCATTGCGAGTCGCCAACATTTTGAAAATGTTCAGAAAAGGTAATGACATTAGGTTATCCCTACCTACGGCAGGCAGGCGTCATCCCGAGGCACGAGGGATCTCCAGAGGTCCTATTTATGTTAATTCTATCTGACTGGGCTCAAACCCAACTCAATGTAGAATTCAGGTTGGAAATTTCTGATACCTGCCCTTCCATTTCCGTCCACCAAAAAATGTAGCCACAACAGTTCCGATTACAAAGACAGGATGAATAATCGAGGTGAGTATAAAATTGGTAAATCCTTGATGAATCCTTAAATCGGAAAGAACTTTCCCTAAAACAATCCTTTCAGACCCGATTTTCACAAACCAAAGAAATATAAAAACAAGTATTGAAAGCCCCCCTTGGAAAAGCAATACCCAACTTGAAAGAAAAATGAGTTGTAATATAACAGGTATCACAGCACTGAATAGATGTGACGAATTCCCATGCATCCGCCACTTGGAGGCCCATCGGCTTCTTTGCAAAAGCAAATCATTCCAGGAATCCAGTGGCTGCGTAAACACCAACCCTTTGTGATTATTTAGATAAACCACTGACTTTGCACCAAACTTCTTGGTGATTTTTTTAAGCAGAAATTCATCATCACCGGTCATAACATGTTCATTTCCCCGATATCCTTCTACTTCAAGAAATGCGCTTTTCCTGTAAGCCATATTTGCTGCGCTGCACATGATTGCTGATCCAAGCTCAAATCCTGCTTTCGTCACCAAGAGGATGCTTGCCCACTCAATTTGTTGGAAACTATAAAAAAAACCTTTTTTGTCATGAGTCATCACAGGTCCTGCTACCATTTGGACTTTTGGATCCTCAAAGCACCAAAGTTTCTCCTCAATCCAATTTTTCGGAAAAATACAGTCTGCATCCGTTGTGAAAATGATTTCGCTCTCAGCTTGTTTAACCCCTGTTTCAATGGCAGTTTTTTTTCCTACACCCGCATTTGCAATTACTTTGATAGGGATTCGATCCATATTTTTTTTCAGAAAATCTACAAGAAACCGGCCACCCCCATCCTGACTGTGGTCATCAATAAAAAGTACTTCAATTGGACTATAACGGAGCGAGAGAATACTCTTCAAAATAATTGGGATGTTTTCCAGTTCATTTCTAAAAGGTATAAGAATGCTTACCTTTCGTTCCTGATTTACGTTTGGTCTCAATACCTCTTCTTTGTTCCATACAAACATCAGTTGTAAAAGTGCAATCACATAAAGTATCCCTATCAAAAGATAAAATATTGCCATGAATTCCTAAATTGCGGTAATGGGTAAAGAAGAAAAAAAAGAAGCAAAAGAAAAAATAATAATGGGAATTGATCCGGGAACCAACATCATGGGTTATGGACTGATTCTTATTTCAGGAAAAAACCACAGTCTGTTGCAATTCGGGGTGATTCACCTCAAAAAATACAGTACCCATGAACTGAAGCTCAAAAAAATCTTCGAAAGGATTACAGGACTCATAGATGAATTCCATCCGGATTCGGTGGCATTGGAGGCCCCTTTTTATGGAGAAAATGTACAGTCCATGCTCAAATTGGGTCGGGCACAGGGTGTGGCTATGGCTGCTGCTTTGGCAAGGGAAATCCCCATTGCTGAATACTCTCCCAAAAAAGTAAAGCAGTCCGTCACAGGCAATGGCAATGCCTCCAAAATACAGGTTGCTGAAATGCTCAAAACACTCCTAAAAATCGAAGAAATCCCAAAGCTTTTGGATGCCACGGATGCATTGGCAGTGGCTTTATGTCATCATTTTCACGATGGCCGTTTGCAGACAAGAGGAAGGACTGCGGGATGGAAATCATTTTTGGAAGAAAATCCAGGAAGGGTCAAAGGGCTTTGAGAAAGATATTTAGACCTAACTACAAACCGACCTTTGATCATCCAAAATACCACATATACATATAGCTTCTTATTTTAAACATAAATTATAGAAACATTAAGCAGGGATAAAGTCAGGCATATTATTTTTTAATTCTTGTCAACATTCAATCTGGACAAAAAACTTTAACTTTGATTTACTTGGTTTCAAAATGTCTGAAACAAGTAGAGATTTCTCTGATTCAAACCCAATGACCATGAATTTTCAATCTATTTTCCGGATTGCTGGAGTACTTTCAGTCTCCATGTTTATCCTTTTTGGTTGTTCTGACTCCTCCAATGAACAGACCTTTGATTCCTCCAAATTGAGGAAAGCTTCTCAGGATGAAATTGAAAAAGTCATAGTGGATTTTATCCTTGCGGAAGACGGTGACATCATCGAAATTCCCTCGGGATTCTACAGCTTCAAAACCCAGTTGATCCTTGATTCCAAGAACAATATCAGCATCAAAGGTGCCGGAATGGGGGAAACGGTACTTTCTTTCCGTGAACTCAGAGCAGGAGGAGAAGGGGTCAAACTAGTGGGCAGCAATGTCAAAATCGAAGACCTCAGTATTGAAGATGCCCCCGGTGACGGGATCAAAAGCCAGCACAGCGATGGCATCACTTTCAGACGCATCAATGTCACCTGGACCAACGGAGACAAATCAGAAAATGGAACCTATGCCATTTACCCAGTTCAGTGCAAAAATGTCCTGATCGATGAATGTATTGCTTCCCATTCCAAAGATGCCGGAATCTATGTTGGTCAATCAGAAAATATCATTGTCAGGAACTCACTTGCCTTTGGGAATGTGGCAGGGATTGAAATAGAAAATTCGGACAATGCAGAAGTTTATGGAAATACAGCACGGGACAATTCCGGAGGTATTTTGGTTTTCAACCTGCCCGGACTTCCAAAAGCTGAGGGTCGTGGCACCAAGATTTATGACAATGATGTCATTTCCAATAACCATGTCAATTTTGCCGTACCACTAAGTGATGAACCCAACGGAAACACCGTGACCATGATTCCTCCCGGATCGGGAATCATACTTTTGGC
>NZ_JBGTCA010000094.1:0-5199 GCF_041749095.1 Aquiflexum sp.
GAAAAGGAAAGGCAGCGTATCGCCAAAGACCTTCACGATGACCTGGGCGGGTTGCTGGCCATGATCAAATTGAAGATTGATAGCATTCTTTTGAACCAAAAAGAACACAGTGACACTAAGACTTCTCTGGAAGAAACCCAAAAGCTGATGCAGATGGCCTGTCATGACCTCCGGTTTATCGCCCATGAACTGATGCCATTGGAAGCTGCCGAAAAAAGGCTAAAGACAATGGTCTCAGAAGTCCTGGATTTGGTCAAAGTGCAGAACAAAATCAAAATCTCCTATGATATTGGTGATATCCCTTATTTGAACATAGATACCAAAATCAATCTTTTCAGGATCATCAAAGAATTGCTGAACAATATCATCAAGCATTCCGAAGCTTCAGAAGCTGACATTCAGGTGTTCTTTGATAGCTTCGATGACAGCATTACCCTGATGGTCTCGGATAATGGAAAAGGGATTCCTGATGAATTCATACAAAACCCCAATGGTGGGATGGGTCTGTCCAACCTTCATAAAAGAGTCGATTACCTCAAAGGACAATTGCATTTCGATGTGAATAAATTCGGTACAACAGTCATTATCACTGTTCCTTTCGAAAAAGTAGATCAAGCCTATGAGTAAGCGGATTTTGATAGCGGATGACCATGAACTTTTCTCTTCAGGATTGGAAAGTTTGTTGTGTAAAAATCCGGATTACCTGGTAGTATCCCATTTCAAGAATGGGAAGGAAGTCCAAACTTTTTTTGATAAGGAGGGAAATGCAGATCTTTTGGTATTGGACCTGAATATGCCCGTGATGGATGGGATTCAATTGTTGACATATTTGCAAAGAAACCATCCTTTGGTAAAGGTTCTCATTGTAAGTATGCACCAAACGGAATCTTCAGTCCATCTATGCAAAAGATTGGGTGCAAAAGGATTTATCACTAAAGATTCACATTTGAATATTTTATTGAACGGGGTAGAGCGAATACTTGAAGGTGGAGAATATTTTCAGGATGTCTTTCGGGAAGTAAATCCCGAACCTGGTTCGGGATTTTATGAAAAGCTGATGATTGAATACAACCTGACCAATAGGGAAGTGGATATCATTCAACTGATTCTCAACCAATATGAAAGCAACGAGATTGCCGAGAAATTATTTTTAAGTCCGTTAACGGTGAAGACACACCGCAAGAATATTTTTAGAAAGTTGGGTGTGAGAAACCTGACCGGTTTGGTGGCCTTGATGAAAGAACAGCCGAGGTTTTGAGGATTAAATCTTCTAGGCTGAATATATTATCCTATTTTTTTTATCTTGGAATTCCAATCACCTAAAAATTGCATGCTAACCAATTTCTATCCGGTTTCACAGGACATTGCCAAATATGTTTCAGGCATCATTTTACTTGAAGGAAATTTTGAAAGTGAATTTGAATCACTGATGACTGTAAAAGGTACAGCTTCCATGGGTATTCCCTTAGGCGAACCTTTTCAATATAGAATATTGGATCAAGAGATTGTAAAAAACAAACTTCCGACTGCGCTTTTTGATGAACCAGTCATTTTTGGACAAACCTCAACTTATGGAAAGGTTTCTTCAAAAGGCATTATGAAATTGGCGATTGTGGTATTTACACCTCTTGGCTTATATACATTTCTCCAGGATGACGTCGCTCAATACACCAATGCGATTACTCCGGTTTCTCGAATTGCTACCTTTGATTTCCCGGAGAAGTTATTGATTCAACTGAGGAGTGGGGCTGATCTATCCAAAAAGGTAGAATTGATAGAGCAATTTTTAAAAAATCATTTAAACCGAGTCCATGAAAAGTTCAAAAATACCAAGTTAGATTCAGTATTGGAATTTATATTCCAGTCAGAAGGATTAGTTGCAGTTCCTGAATTGGCAAAAAAGTTGGGTAGAAGTAAAAGGAGCTTGGAAACGGATTTCAAAAGAAAAATAGGGCTTAGCCCTAAGTTATTTTGCCGCATCGTAAGGTTCCATGCTGTTTATAACCATTTGAACGAAGCTTCAGAAAGTGATTTTTTTGGTATAGTCCTAAAATTTGGATATTCTGATCAATCTCATTTCATAAAAGATTTTGTTGAATTTACAGGTTTCACTCCAAAAAAATACCTTCAATCGCCGTCCTGGCTTGATATCAGAATCAATCTGTACCTGATGGAGGAATATGAGGGGTTGAAATAGAAAGCTTCGCATTTTTACAATTTTTTGAAGATTTCAAAACTTACATTTGGAATTCACTTTCCGTTCTGGATTTCATCAAAGCCAGAACTTTAAGCATAAGGACTTGAAATCACCTTGACTGTCTATGCCTAAGAAAATTATCATTGTAGATGACCACAGTCTTTTTGCCTTTGGGCTTAAAAGCCTCCTATCCAATAATCCCGATTACACCATTTTAGAACAGTTCAATAACGGTAAAAAATTGGCGGATTACCTGGACTCATCTGATATAAATGCTGATTTGGTGACTTTGGACCTCAATATGCCAATCATGGATGGAGTTCAATGCCTAAGCTATATACAGAGAAACTATCCCAAATTAAAGGTACTTATTGTCAGTATGCACCAATCAAGCGCTACTATCAAACTTTGTGAAAAATTGGGGGCATTTGGATTTGTAGGAAAAAATTCTCCTTTAGAGGTCTTGTTAAAGGCTATTGAAAAAGTATTGAATGGCGAAAAATTCTTTTATAACATAGGGTCAACAGTTGAGACGATTGAAACAAAGGATATCTATGAGAACCTGGTGAAGGAATACAATTTATCCAAAAGAGAAATGGATATCATCCAATTGATCATCAATCAATTTGAAAGCAATGAGATTGCGGATAAACTTAACCTTAGCCCTCTTACGGTAAAGACCCATCGCAAAAATATTTTCAGAAAGTTAGGTGTCAGGAATTTGACAGGATTGGTTTCCATTATGAGACAGCAGCCTGGATATTAATTATTAAGGGTATTTTTTTGTCCCCAGGTCTTTTCATCTGGGGATTTTTTAATTAACAATTAGACAATTTCTCAGAAATACTCCTTTTGGGGTATTTTGAGTAGTTTTTTAAATCAAGAAATTGGACTTTTATATAAATGACCGAGTACTTCAAATGAAAAAAAAGTGAAAGCTTTGAATTTGATGATTACGAAGCAGTTTGCGGGTACTTCGGGATTGACCCTTAATTTTTTTTTCGTTCGTATGTTTTTTCAATAAAAGCCATCCAGTGGTATGGGTGGTTTTTTTTATTTCAAGAAAAATTAGTACTTTTAGAGGTAAACCAATTATTATTTCATCTGAATTTTTCCAATAGACTCGTCTTTTAAAAATGGAATAAAATGAAAAGTGTATGCTTTATCGCTTGGATGTTTTTTTGTAGCTTGGTGTATTCTAAGGCACCTGCCCAATCCGATATTCAGATCCGCTCTTGGGGACAGGCCCATGGGATAGAAAGTGCGGTGATTTATGGGGTGTTTCGGGATCAGAATGACCTGATCTGGATCTGTACTTACAACGGTCTTTTTTATTTTGACGGGTTCAGGGCTTATAAATCCCCCATACTAGAGATGGATGGGAAAACTTCCTTTGATGGCATAGTCAGTCAACTGGTACAATCTTCAGATGGTAGGTATTGGCTTAAGCTAGACCAACCTATGGGTGCCTATGATATTTATTCAAAAATTTTCACCCCACTTAAAACACAGCCTTCTAATTTACTCTCCACTTTTTCAAGCGTCGGGGATCAGCTTTATGTTGTTGATCCGATAAAATTTTATTTGGTAGATAGACAATCACTTGAAATTATTCCAATGGTGTTTGTAGATAATAAAGGGAAAATAAATTCCGAAATAGTTAAACTCAACGGTTTAACCCGTGAATTTTACAGTTTTGTAGATGGACTTCCGGTTGAGGTCATACCCTCAAGCAAGAAAGGTGAATATATTCAAAAAGTCGGATCAGATTTTTTTGTTACCCACAGGAATCAAAATGGATATTACAAATACAATGCAGACAGTAAAGGAAACACCTGGTATCGGCATGGGTCGGGGATGGATTGGATTGTTGAGGATACTTTGGGAGAAAATGTAAGTGAAAAATATTTAGCTCAATTTGAGGGTATGACTATCCATTACCTACTCACCCAGCCTGATTTTACCTGGTTTATTACTGATAAGGGGGTTATAATTTGGGAGAAAGATGAAGATAATCCGAGATTCCTTTCGGAGGAAATTCCTGAATTAAATCAAACAGATCTCGTCAATTTTTTCGATCTCGGAAAAACACTATGGATTTGGAATAGAGCAGGAATTTCCAATATTAGACCGAATTCATCCAAGTTCAAATCCATTACAAAGGAAAACTCAAAACTCTTTAGCAACTTTATCCTAGGGATTTATCCATTCGATGAAAAGCGATTGATCATCAAGCATGATTTTACGGATCTATACTATAGCTTATTCGATTTGCAAACAGGAGTGTTATCAACAGTCCATTGGGAAGAAATTTTCAAGAATTTTGGATTGGTGGAATATTTGAATATCAAAAGGCATGGCGATCCGAAAATTTGGATTATAAATAATGGTAAACATCTTCACGATTTTTTCCACTCTAATGCAAATAAGACCCTATTTACCTATTCGTTTATTTCCAATGGTAATACTTATGAATATTTTGTTTATCCCCCGGATGAGTTTGAATTATCAAATCAACTTTGGAGTATTCCAGATAACAGAATGGTTTTTCCCAAAATTTCTCCCCTTCAATATGCACAGCAGGGAGATACCGTCTGGATAGGGACTGAGAGTGAAGGATTGATTGCCTTGCATACCCCTAGTGGTCAGACGCAGCAATGGCTTTCCGAGCCGGGCAGATCTGAAAGCATACCGGCAAACAGGGTGCATGCGGTAATTCCTGTGGACAATGGGAATCTTTGGTTGGGTACCGGAAACGGCTTGTCATTTTTCAATAAAAAGACAGGTAAATTCAAAACCTATCGTACGCAAGATGGACTCATTGATAATAGGATTTATTGTATGGCCTTTGACCAGTCGGGACACCTTTGGATCGGTACTGGCAACGGACTTTCCAGGTTTGATACCTTGAGCAAATCCTTCACCAACTTCACCAAAGCTGACGGCTTGGTCAATACCGAATACAACCGGAACTCCGCCATGTTGCTGCCTGACGGTAGGAT
>NZ_JBGTCA010000095.1:0-17089 GCF_041749095.1 Aquiflexum sp.
TAAGGAGTAGAGATTCCCCGAAAAGCTACGGGGCAGGCATCCACTCCCTCACAAGGCTCTTTTTAAAAAATCAAGGTTGGAATGGCTAATTTCTAGTGCCGATGAACACTTTCAACTTTCCAACAGGAGATTCTTCACTTCGCTAAAGAGTACTATTTAAAAAAAAGGTTGGAGACGCTCCGTTCAGAATGACGCTTAAACCTTCCAACCCATTCTTTGTGCCTCTGTGTCTTTGTGGGAAATAACTTCACCCCTAATTTAAGGACTATTCCTTTGCCCCTCCGCGCCTTGGCGGGAACCTACTTCTTACCTACCTTCTTACTTAAAAGCCGCTATCCCCGTAATCTCCTGCCCCAAGATCAATAAATGTATATCGTGTGTTCCTTCATAAGTAATCACTGATTCAAGGTTCATCATATGCCTCATAATGGGGTATTCTCCTGTGATGCCCATTCCGCCGTGGATCTGACGGGCTTCTCGGGCGATGCCCAAGGCCATGGCTACATTGTTTCTTTTGGCCAGGGAAATATGGGAAGTGGTGGCTTTGCCTTCATTCATCATCTTTCCGAGTTTCCATACCAGTAATTGGGCTTTGGTGATTTCGGTCAACATCTCTGCCAGCTTCTTCTGGATCAATTGGAATGAAGCAATGGGTTTGTCAAACTGTATCCTTTCCAGCGCATACCTTCTTGCGGAATCATAGCAATCCATCGACGCACCCAATGTTCCCCAAGCGATACCATACCTTGCCGAATCCAAACACATTAATGGTGCTCCCAAGCCGGATTTGTTGGGCAAGAGGTTTTCTTTGGGAACTTTCACATTGTCAAAAACCAACTCGCCTGTACAGGAGGCCCGAAGGGACCATTTGTTATGGGTTTCAGGTGTACTGAATCCCTCCATGCCCCTTTCCACGATCAGACCATGAATTCTTCCTTCCTCATTTTTGGCCCATACCACGGCTATGTCCGCTTTTGGTGAATTGGAAATCCACATCTTGGCACCGTTCAAGAGGTAATGGTCACCCATATCCTTGAAGTTAGTCGTCATGCCACTGGGGTTTGAACCATGGTCAGGTTCGGTCAGACCGAAGCAGCCCAACATTTCACCGGAAGCCAATTTGGGTAGGTATTTTTTTCTTTGCTCTTCGGAACCGAATTTATAGATAGGGTACATCACCAATGAACCTTGGACGGAAGCAGTTGACCGCATTCCGGAATCCCCTCTTTCTATTTCCTGCATGATCAGGCCATAGGAGATATAATCCAAACCTCCGCCACCATATTCTTCAGGTATCTGTGGACCAAAAGCGCCAACATCACCGAATTTCTTTACAATTTCATAAGGGAAATGGGCTTTTTGGGCCCAATCTTCTATATAAGGACTGATCTCTTTTTTGACAAAATCACGGATGGATGAACGGATTAGGATGTGTTCCTCCGACAAGAGGTCATCGATCTGATAAAAGTCCACTCCGTCAAACATATCCTGTTTCAATGACTTGTGTACCGTTGCTGTACTTTCCATATACTTTTGGTTTATTGCTAATTTAAATGGATTTTTACAGCCGAAATGCTGCTTTCCCGCCATGAAATAAATAAGAAGGATGGGAAAAAACTACCTATTTGAGCAAAAAATTCGCACATGAGCCCAGTCCAGTACCCAAAAGACGTTTTAGATAAAATAGAGCAACTTCAGGAAAAATTCAAGGCCTCAGGTCAGGACCTGTCCCATTACCTCGAAGGCCTGTTGTATGCTGATTATATGACTTATTGGGATTATATCAACCTTGATATCCTTCTTTCCCTACAACAACCAAGGACATCTTTTAAGGATGAAAAAATTTTTATCATGTACCATCAGATTACTGAGCTTTACTTTAAGCTGATCATTTGGGAATTGGAACAGATCGCAGAAAGGGAACCCATAGATGCCCGGTTTTTTAAAGAAAGATTGGAGAGGGTCAACATGTATTTTGACCAATTGATTTCTTCTTTTGCGGTGATGTGGAAAGGTATGGAAAGGGAGCAGTTT
Organism: Aquiflexum sp.; assembly: GCF_041749095.1. GTDB lineage: Bacteria > Bacteroidota > Bacteroidia > Cytophagales > Cyclobacteriaceae > Aquiflexum. Next base: position 2,035 of record NZ_JBGTCA010000095.1, read on the forward strand.
TTGAAATTCAGGATGTCACTGTTGCCTTCAAGTGGATTTCAAAGCGCCCAATACAGGGTCATCGAGATTCTGGCCTGTGATGCCCAACAATTGCTTAACATTGACATCAGGGATCAAATGAAAGAGGAATCAGGTGTCAACAAGTTGTTCGATAACCTTTATTGGCAACATGGGGCAGTGGAATTAGCGACAGGAGAAAAAACCCTGACTTTAAAGACTTTTGAGAAAAAATATGGGTTAAGGCTGAAAGAGTTTATCGAAAATTACAGATCGAATAACATTTGGCAGAAATACCTTTCCTGCACCGAAAAAGACGATGGACTGACCAAATTGATGCAGGATTTTGACCTGAAAGCCAATGTCTACTGGCCCTTGGCCCATTACAAATCAGCCGTCCGCTATCTTCAAAGAGACCCGGTTGACATAGCAGCCACCGGAGGCACCAACTGGCAAAAATACTTACCACCCCGTTTTCAAAAAGTAATCTTCTATCCTGAACTTTGGACTGAAAAGGAAAAGGAAGAGTGGGGGAAAGGTTGGGTGGTGAGGGAGGTTTTTGGGGAAGAATGATGGGTGGTTTACCAAGTACGATGTACAAAGAACCAAGAAGGGAGAAGCAGGAGGCGAGAAGCGAGAACCAAGAATCAATAAACAAGATTGGGTAAGCTGATCTTCGTTCAATTGTGTCAGAAGCTTCTCCTTTGTCATTTCGCCTGCCTGCCGTGGCAGGAACAAAGAGAGAAACCGGTTCCCCGACTTGGGCAAAAGACCTCTCCTGACGTCGAGGTGAAAAGGACAAGTCTATTTATATCTTTTGCATGCAGCTTTTGGTTCAATTGTGTCAATAGCCTTTCCTTGTCATTTCGGTCCCGATGGCTACCGGAAAAGAAATCTTGATTCTTGGCTCTTGGTTCTTGATTCTAAACTCTCGGCTCTCGTTTCTCGCTTCTAACATCTTTTGTCTCACGTCTCACGTCTCAAATCTCACGTCTCATTTCAAAAATGAAAAAAGAAATACAATTACAACTGACTCCTCAGGAAGCGTTTGATGAGGAGATTTTTCGGGAAGTGGCATTGAAGAGATTGGGATTGAAACCCCATGACCCTGATGCTGTTGCAAGGCAGGTGAAAAGGTCGATTGATGCACGTGGGAGGCAAATCAAAGTCAATGTGACCGCAGAAGTTTTTATCAAAGAACCACCAACTCCTTTTATTACTTCTCCAAAGGTTTATCAAAATGTCAGTAATGCTGACCCAATCATTATTGTGGGCGCGGGACCTGCTGGGATGTTTGCGGCGTTAAGGGCCATTGAGTTGGGTGTTAAGCCCATTGTGATTGAAAGGGGTAAAGATGTGCGGGCCAGGAGGCGTGACATTGCAGCGATCAATAAGGAACATATAGTAAATCCTGAATCCAATTATTGCTTTGGTGAAGGGGGGGCGGGAACTTACTCTGATGGGAAATTATATACCCGTTCCAAAAAACGTGGGGACATCCGGAGAATCATGGAAATATTGGTTTCCCATGGCGCAACAGAGGAAATTCTGGTAGATGCCCATCCACATATTGGCACCAATAAACTGCCCATATTGGTGGCCGAGCTTAGGGAAAGTATTCTTCAGGCTGGGGGAGAAGTGCTTTTTGAAACCAAAGTGACTGACCTGATTTTGGAGTCCAATGAAATCAAGGGAGTTATTACGCATGATGGGGAAAGGATATTTGGCCTTGGAGTGATTTTGGCCACGGGACATTCTGCTAGGGATATTTTTCATTTGTTGTACCACAAAAAGATTTTGATAGAAGCCAAACCCTTTGCTTTGGGAGTAAGAATTGAACATGCCCAATCCTTGATTGACAGGATACAATATCATTGCGAAGTGGATAGGGGCCCTTATTTGCCGGCTTCTTCTTATTCACTAGTTCATCAGACCATGTATCAGGGAAAACAGCGTGGCGTATTTTCTTTTTGCATGTGTCCGGGAGGCTTTATTGTTCCGGCGGCCACTTCACCAGGGGAAATTGTAGTAAATGGCATGAGTCCAAGCAGACGGGACAGCAAATTCGCCAATTCCGGGATGGTGGTAGCAGTCGAATTAGAAGATCTCCCACAATATCAAAAATATGGGCCTTTGGCAGCCATGATGTTTCAGGCTGAAGTAGAACAAAGGGCTTGGAAAGCAGGAAGGGAGACCCAGACAGCACCAGCCCAAAGAATGGTTGATTTTACCCAAGGAAAAACCAGTAAAAGTCTATTGGAAAGCTCCTATCAGCCTGGTTTATTGTCGGTAGATATGCATGAAGTTTTACCTGAGTTTATTGCCCTAAGACTGAAACAGGGATTGATTACTTTTGGCCAAAAGATGAAAGGTTACCTCACCAATGATGCCCAAATCATTGGAGTCGAAAGCAGGACTTCCTCTCCTGTAAGGATTCCAAGAGACAAGGAGACTTTCGAACATACCATCATCAAAGGCCTATATCCCTGCGCAGAGGGAGCCGGTTATGCAGGAGGAATTGTCTCAGCCGCTATGGATGGGGAAAGGTGTGCGGAGAAATTGATTGGGAAGGTGAGGGGATAAAAGTTGTGGGTCATTTATGTTATTGACTGTGGTTTTGTGTCAATTGTGACAATGGCCTTTAATTTGTCATTTCGACGGCAGGAGAAATCTATTCCCTTAAAGGTGACCACAGACCTCTCTTGCCGTCGAGGTGACAAGGCAAAGTTTTTTAAAGTAGCTGTCCTTAATTTGATGGAGATATGTCTCTTTATGATTTTTGAACTTGTTATTGGATCGGTTGTGTCAAAGACCAAGAAAGCAATTTGCCTTGTTAATAACTCGTTAATAAGACGTTAATAAATTGTTCAAAAAGATTGGCTCAAAGAGGCTACATTTGTTGTTATGGCGGACAATAAACCTATCGGAAAAGACAGATTAGTTGGAAAAAGAAAACCTGATTTGGGCAGCCCAATGGGAATGGGGAAATTACCTCCTCAGGCCATAGATTTAGAAGAAGCTGTACTCGGTGCCCTCATGTTGGAAAAGGATGCGCTGACAGCGGTAGTAGATATATTGAAACCTGAGAGTTTTTACAAGGAGGCGCATAAGGTTATTTTTTCCGCTATACTCGATCTTTTTTCGGATAGTCAGCCCATAGACTTATTGACTGTCACCAACCAATTGCGGAAAAAAGGGCAATTGGAGATGGCAGGTGGGGCTTTTTTTATTACCGAACTTACATCCAAAGTATCTTCTGCTGCCAATATTGAGTATCACGCCCGAATCATTACTGAACAGTCCATGAAGCGGGAAATCATCAGCATTTCCTCCGAAGTACAGCGTGAGGCCTTTGAAGATACCACGGATGTTTTTGAGCTTTTGGATAAAATGGAACAGTCACTTTTTGAGATTTCCGAAAAAAACATCAGGAAGAACTATTCCGATATGCGCTCCATATTGAAAGAAGCCATCGTTGAATTGGAATCCAAAAAAGGACAGAAAGACGGCTTAACCGGTGTTCCAAGCGGTTTTACCGCTTTGGACAGGGTTACTTCCGGTTGGCAAAAATCAGATTTGGTGATCATTGCAGCAAGACCTGCAATGGGTAAGACGGCCTTTGTACTGTCTGTATTGCGAAATGCAGCAGTGGACCATAACCGGCCTGTTGCTATATTTTCATTGGAGATGTCCTCCATTCAGTTGGTCAACCGATTGATATCTTCAGAAGCTGAACTGGATTCTGAAAAGATCAAAAAAGGAAACCTTGCAGAACATGAATGGCAGCAATTGGTCCATAAAACCACAAAACTTTCCAAGGCACCATTATTCGTCGATGATACTCCGGCGCTATCAATTCTGGAATTAAGGGCAAAATGTAGAAAACTTAAAGCCCAGCATGATATACAAATGATTGTGGTAGATTACCTGCAGTTGATGTCGGGTGATTCCAAATCCGGTGGTGGAGGAAACAGGGAACAGGAGATCGCAAGTATCTCAAGGGCGCTGAAAAAAATCGCAAAGGAATTGAGTGTTCCCGTCATTGCGCTTTCACAGCTTTCCAGGGCTGTGGAAACTAGGGGAGGAGACAAGAGACCGCAACTCTCGGATTTAAGGGAATCAGGTGCGATCGAACAGGATGCGGATATGGTCATGTTCCTTTACCGTCCTGAATACTATGGAATCACCGAAGATGAAGATGGTGCCTCAACGGCAGGAGTTGGTGAAATAATTATTGCCAAGCACAGAAATGGCTCATTGGATAATGTCAAATTGAGGTTTATAGGTAAATACACCAAGTTCACAGACCTTGAAATAAACATGCCATACAAGTCCCAAGATGCACTTTATGGCAGTAAGTTCCCAAGTGGTGCAGGAGGACAGGGTTTTGATTCCAGCAATATGATCAGAGTCCAAAGTAAAGCAAATGGTGGTGATTTTGATGAACCATTCCCAGGTGGTGCGGGAAGCGGTGAGTCGGCACCTTTTTGAGAAGCGAGATTTGAGATGCGAGATGCTAGACCTTTGAGGTTTTTTTCTAACCTCGAAGGTCTTTTTAAGAACCAAGGGTTGAGAGACAAGAGCCAAGAATCAAAGCCTGTCCCGAGTATCGGGGAGGCAAGAACCAAGAACAAAGAATCAAGAGCCAAGACAAGTCTGCAGGTAGGTTTAAGAGTGAGATTCAAAAGGGGAGATTTTAAAAAAAAATGAGCCCAGAAACGAAAGGTAAAGATAAATGCCGTAGGCATGACCGAAACTATAGCCCGGTAATTTATTGCCGGGAAATAAAGATTTCCACATTCCCCAAGTGCCATAGGCACGAACAATATAAAATAGACAAATCTTGGATCGAATTGAGAGATTTTGGGTTTTATAAAAAAACTTCCCAAACTCCTCATCATCCCAACATCCTTACCTCCCAACTTCACTACCTCTTAACTTCCCTACCTCCTAACTTCCATACTTCCATACTTCCAAACCTCCCAACCCTTGAAAGCAATAACCCTCAACCTCCAATTACCTGATAAAATTGAAATCAGCGACATAGAACTTTCTGAAATTAGTTCAAATGAAGTGCTTGTACGGGTAAAGGCAGCGGCATTGAACCATAGGGATGAATGGTGCAGGCAGGGTTTGTATCCCAATCTGAAGAATGGAGTGGTATTGGGTTCAGATGGTGCAGGCATCATCACAGAGGTCAGTGCAGAGGTGGATCCATCCTGGATTGGGAAGGAAGTCATCATCAATCCTGCCATGAATTGGGGTGTTGACCAAAGGGTGCAATCCAAAGATTTTAAAATATTGGGAATGCCGGATAATGGTATCTTGGCTGAATATGTAAAAGTACCCGCAGATAGAGTTCATCTTAAGCCAAGCCATCTGAACTGGGCTGAATCCGCAGCTTTACCTTTGGGAGGATTGACGGCCTACAGGGCTGTTTGTGTGCAGGGGCAGATAAATGAAGGGGATAAGATTTTGGTAACCGGTTTTGGTGGGGGAGTGGCCCAATTCGCAGTTCAGTTTGCATTGGCGAATGGTGCTGAGGTTTACGTGAGCAGTAGCAGAACTGAGAAAATCGAAAAAGCAAAGGAATTAGGTGTACAAAATGGATTTGACTACACAGACGAAAATTGGCCTGATAAGGCATTGGAAGAGACCGCAGGTTTTGACCTGATCATTGATAGTGCCATGGGTGATACGCTTGACAATTTGATAAAGGTGATCAAGCCGGGAGGTAGAATTGTTTTTTATGGCGCAACCAAGGGCAATCCAAAAGGATTTCAGGCAAGGAAGGTATTTTGGAATCAGATCCAATTGATCGGAAGTACCATGGGAAGTGATCTTGATTTTGAGCGGATGTTGGAACTGGTAAAGGAAAAAAAGATTGTTCCGGTCATTGACCGGGTATTTGAATTGGAAGATACTGTCCAAGCCTTTGACCGGATGAAAGAAGGATTGCAGACCGGGAAGATTGTGGTGCAGATTGAGAAATGATGTAATCTTTGCCATTGTGAGTACCTCCACTCACATTAAGCTCTCTCTGAAAAAGTAAGTTTTACTAAAATTTCAGGCATTAGACCTCTCTCCCGTACTACTGTCGGGATCGAGGTGACAAGGATAAGCTTTTGCTGGTCTTGAATGTGGTATTTTGGTACAATTGTGAGGTTGGCCTTTCCTTGTCATTTCGACCGTAGGGAGAAATCTGTTCTGCCCTGAAGGTTAAAAATAAGTGTCACTCACAACTTAGTGTCTCTGCACTTCATATGAAAAAACCATAATTTGAAAACAGATCATCATGCTAAACCCGAATTTAAAGCGGGAAATCTTATATCAAAACAGGTTATATATCAATTGATGCCCTCTTCGGTCTTCCGACTTCCGTCTTCCCTACCTACGGCAGGCAGGCGTCCCGGAAAACAAAGAAAATAAGGTGTTTAGAAATATTTCTGATAACCCAAATTTCAATCCAGATCATTTTCAAACAGAAAGTTCTGATAACTGTTTTTCAATTCTTTGAGGGTTTTTTCATCATTTTGGACTTCTGCTAACCTGATTCCATTTTCATAAATCTCCTTGGCTTTTTCAATTTCTCCCAAATCATTAAAAAATGCTGCTGCATGAAAATAGGTGGGAAGGTAAACCAAATGTTCAGTCAAGAGTTTATCAAAGTAAGCTGCCGCATTTTCAGGATCACTGTTTTGATTTTCTAAAGCCAGGGCGTACCAATTAAAAGGATTTTCCGGTTCCTGTTCTGCAAAGACTTTAAGCATTTCGATGCGGGACAATTTGCTCATGAATTCTTTTTTTAATTATGGCCTTATGACTAAATTCACGCAACTTAAAAAAAAATAACCTAAATATATATAATGAAGATTCTAGTTTGTATTACTCATGTTCCGGATACCACATCCAAAATCCAGTTTACTGACAACAATACCAAGTTTGACAAAAATGGGGTTCAGTTTATCATTGGCCCCTATGATGACTATGCGTTGGCAAGGGCGGTTGAACTGAAAGACCAACTTGGTGCCAGTCTTACAGTGCTGAATGTCGGAGAGGCCGAAACGGAACCAACTTTGAGAAAAGCTTTGGCAATAGGGGCAGATGATGCCATCCGGGTAAATGCTTTTCCAAAGGACTCACTTTTTGTGGCCAATCAAATTGCATCTATCGCAAAAGAAAACGGATACGACCTGATCATGATGGGAAGAGAGTCAATTGACTTCAATGGAGGAATGGTGCACGGAATGGTGGGTGAGCTATTGGGAATGCCTTCTATTTCCCCGGTCATGAAATTGGAAGTTGAGGGAGATACAGTGAAAATGGCGAGAGAAATCGAAGGTGGAAAGGAATACCTTGAGGCTAAATTACCTTTGATCGCAGGATGTCAGGAACCTATTGCAGAGTGGAAAATACCGAATATGAGAGGCATTATGTCTGCAAGGACCAAACCATTACAAGTGGTGGAAGCCAGTGGAGATGGAGCCAATACCGAGGTCACTGCCTATCAATTGCCCCCGGCAAAAGGTTCGGTGAAATTGGTGGACAAAGACAATGTGCCTGAGTTGGTCAGACTCCTCAAAAATGAAGCAAAAGTGCTTTAATCAATTATAGTTAACCATTTGAAATAAAAGATATTATGTCAGTATTAGTATATATAGAACATGCGGAAGGTTCCGTGAAAAAAACAAGTTTGGAAGCTGTCTCTTATGGCAAAGCCCTTTCAGATAAACTGTCTTTAGGAGATGTGACAGCTGTTGCTTTGGGATCAATTTCCGCAGATGAATTGGCAAAAGCCGGTAATGCCGGAGCTTCAAAAGTCATCCATGTCAATGACAGCAAGTTGAATGATGGTATCATTCAGGCACATGCAGATGCAGTGGCACAAGTATATAATCAAGTGGATGCCGGAACTTTGGTATTGGCCAAGTCCTCTTTGGGAGATGCAGTAGCGGCAAGACTTGCTGTGAAATTAAATGCGGCTCTTGTTTCCAATGTAGTGGAATTGCCGGATAATTCATCAGGATATAAAGTCAAAAGGAGTATCTATACAGGGAAAGCATTTGCCGAAACAATAGTAACTGCCGACCATAAAATACTTGCTGTCAGAAAAAATGCCGTAGATCTTAAAACCGACGGAGATGCAGCTCAGGTTGAAGAGATCACATTAAATATAGGCGATGCTAATTTTGCCACAAAAATCACTTCCACCGATAAAGCCACAGGAGAGGTATTATTGCCTGAGGCTGACATTGTAGTATCAGGGGGAAGGGGCATGAAAGGTCCTGAAAATTGGGGCATGATTGAAGACTTGGCCAAAGAACTTGGGGCAGCTACAGGCTGTTCAAAGCCGGTTTCTGATATAGGTTGGAGACCTCATCATGAGCATGTAGGTCAGACGGGAGTAAAAGTTGCCCCTACTTTGTATATAGCAGTTGGAATTTCGGGTGCTATTCAACATCTTGCGGGTGTAAATTCATCAAAATTCATTGTTGTAATCAATAAAGACCCTGAAGCACCATTCTTTAAAGCAGCTGATTATGGGATTGTTGGAGATGCATTTGAAATATTACCCAAACTAACTGAAGCTATCAAAGCCCAAAAATAATTTCTGTGGACCATACTATCGAATTAGAAATTCTTGGATTATCATCAAATCATTCCCAATCAGGGTCATTCACCTTGGTAATGGGAGAGGTGGGGGGTAGTAGGAGACTTCCTATCGTCATTGGCATGTTTGAAGCACAGGCAATTGCCATTGAGATAGAGAAAATCATCCCCAACCGTCCGATGACCCATGATCTTTTCAAGTCTTTTTCCTCCAATTTTAATTTTTCGATTGACCAAATATTGGTGTCTGACATGAGAGAAGGAGTGTTTTATGCAAAGATCATTTGTAAAAGTCCCTCCAAAACCGTGGAGATAGATGCCAGGCCTTCTGATGCCATAGCCATAGCAGTCAGGTTTGATGCACCTATTTATTGTGTTTCAAAAGTGATGTCAGAAGCTGCCATTGAGTTCAATGAAGAAGAGGAACGGAAAGAACAACAGAAACAGGTCAAACCAAGTAGGTCGGGCAGTACCCCTTCCCGCAGTTCCGATTCTCTAAAGGATTTCAGTTTGGATAAATTGAACCAAATGCTTGACAAGGCCATCAATAATGAAGATTATGAAAGGGCTGCCAGGATACGGGATGAGATAAACAGAAGAAACTGATACAAAAGCCCGGTATAAGCCGGGCTTTCTTCTTGGGTGGTGGAAATGGATTTGATTTTTGGATTACCCGATCAAAAACTATTTAAAAAAAATATAATTAATCTTTATTTTGGATGGATTACTTTAGAGGTCTGATAGGTATACTTGCCCTTCTTGGAGTGGCCCTGATTTTTTCTTCTGACAGAAAAAGAGTGGATTGGAGATTGGTGGGAATAGGTGTGATACTTCAGACGATATTTGGCTTTTTGATCACCAAGGTTGAGTTTGTTGCAAGAATATTTGCTTTTGTTAGTAGGGGGTTTGTCAAATTTCTGAGTTTTTCGGCTGATGGGGCCACTTTTATTTTCGGTGACCTGGCCACGGATTCCTTTGGATTTATTTTTGCGTTTCAGGTTTTGCCTACCATAATTTTCTTTTCTACAGTATCTGCCGGATTATATTATTTGGGAGTACTACAAAAAGTGGTATTTGTTATCGCTTGGGTAATGGCCCGAACGATGCGGCTTTCGGGGCCTGAAAGTCTATCCGCTGCCGGCAATATATTTTTGGGACAGACAGAGGCCCCTTTGCTGGTAAGGCCTTTTATTCCCACCATGTCAAGGTCTGAATTGATGTGTCTGATGACAGGTGGTATGGCCACTATTGCCGGAGGTGTGCTGGCAGGGTATGTGGCATTCCTGGGAGGGGACAGTCTGGCCGAACAAAGCCGGTTTGCGGCTTATCTTCTTGGTGCGAGTATCATGAATGCCCCGGCAGCCATAGTCATGTCCAAAATCATGATTCCCGAAACGGATAAAGAAATTGTCAATGATAAGCTTGAGGTAAGTGGCGAAAATATGGGTGTAAACCTGATTGATGCCATGTCCATTGGAGCTTCGGAAGGTTTAAAACTTGCCTTGAATGTAGGTGGGATGTTGTTGGCCTTTATTGCGGTGATCGCTGCCCTTAACTTTATACTTTCAGGTTTGATCGGAGAATATACCGGACTTAATAAACTGGTGGTTTCATCCACTGGCGGACAATTTTCAGGATTTTCACTTGAATATATCCTCGGTCAGGTTTTTAGGGTATTTGCCTGGATAATTGGAGTGGAATGGAGTGAAACCCTGCAAGTGGGTTCTTTATTGGGCCAAAAGACCGTTATAAATGAGTTTGTGGCCTATTTGAGTTTGGCGGAAATGAAAGCGGCTGACATGCTGTCAGCCAAATCCATTGTGATATCTACCTATGCTTTATGTGGTTTTTCAAACTTCAGTTCCATTGCCATTCAGGTTGGTGGAATCGGTAGCATCGCACCCAACCAACAGGGCAATCTTTCCAGACTGGGAATGCGGGCTTTAATGGCAGCAACCTTAGCCTGTTTGATGACTGCCACTATTGCCGGGGCATTATTCTGAAATTTGGCCTTCCAAAATCACGATTTTTTCAATTTTGTCCCCTTGACGTATAAGGTCAATGACTTCAAGTCCTTCTACAACCTTACCAAAACAGGTATGTTTTCTGTCCAAGTGGCTGGTATTGTCTCTGCTGTGACAGATAAAGAATTGGGAACCACCGGTATTTTTACCTGCATGGGCCATAGAAAGGACACCACGGTCATGATATTGATTATCTCCGTCCAATTCACAATCAATTTTGTAACCTGGTCCACCTGTACCATTTCCAACAGGACAACCTCCCTGAATAACGAAATTCGGTAATACCCGATGGAAGGTCAGTCCATCATAAAATCCTTTTTTTGAAAGTGTCTTAAAGTTTTCAACTGCCTTAGGGGCATCATTGTCATAAAACTCTACTTTCATCGTACCTTTTTCGGTGTGTATTTCTGCTTTGCTCATAAAATTTAATTTTGTCCAAAAGTAATAAATCTATTTTGGAGCATCTCCAATTCATGGTAATAAAAAAAGGAGTACCTAAGTACTCCCGGTATTTGGGTTTATGTAATTCTAAAGGATTAATTGACTAAAACTGCGGTGCTCCTGCCAGGATATCTGCTGTGGCAAAATCCCGGTATTTTTCAAAATTTATAATGAATGCGGTTCCCAGTTCCCTGGCTTTCTTATCATAAGCCTCTTTGTCTTCCCAGGTCGCCCTTGGACTCAGGACATGGTCAGGGACATTTGGACAGAATTCCGGTATGGATACTCCAAAAACACTATGCTTGCGATAGTTGACATCATTCAGTTTGCCTTCCAACGCGGCTGTAATCATGGCACGGGTGTATTTAAGTTTCATTCTAGATCCAATACCATAAGGACCACCTGTCCACCCTGTATTGATCAGCCAAACGTTGACATGGTGTTTTTCTATTTTCTCACCAAAAAGGGTGGCATATTCTGTAGGATGTAAAGGAAGGAATGCAGCGCCAAAACATGCGGAAAAGGTTGTTTTTGGCTCTGTCACGCCCACTTCCGTGCCGGCTACTTTGGCAGTGTAGCCGGAAATAAAATGGTACATCGCCTGACTTTTGTTCAATTTGGAAATCGGCGGTATGACTCCGAATGCATCAGCGGTCAGGAAAAAGATATTTTTTGGAATTCCGGCAATGGAAGGGACAATGGCATTTTTGATATGGTCAATCGGATAGGAAGTCCGGGTATTTTCTGTGACCTCTTCATTTTGATAATCTACCGTTCTCGTGCCGGGGTAAAACCTTGTGTTTTCTACAATAGCACCAAATTTGATGGCATCCCAAATTTCGGGTTCTTTCTCCCTTGTTAGGTCAATGACTTTGGCATAACAGCCACCTTCAAAATTGAAAACAGAATCTTCATTCCAGCCGTGTTCATCATCCCCGATCAAACTCCTGTCAGGATCTGCGGAAAGGGTCGTCTTCCCCGTGCCTGAAAGACCAAAGAAAACTGCTGTGTCTCCTTTCTTACCAACATTGGCTGAACAGTGCATGGATAATACCTGATGCTGATGCGGCAATGTATAATTCAAAACAGAAAATATTCCTTTTTTCATTTCACCTGCATAGGCAGTGCCACCAATCAATAAAATACTTCTTGTGAGATTTATTACTGCAAAATTTTCCTGGCGGGTGCCGTCTGTTTCCGGATCGGCTTTGAATTCGGGAGCACAAATAATGGTGAAATCAGATCTAAAATTTAATAGCTCTTCTTCAGATGGTTTTAAAAACATATTGTAGCAGAACATATTGTGCCATGCCAAAGTATTCACAATCCGTAAATTGAGCCGGTAATTCGGATCTGCCCCTGCATAGGCTTCCCTGACATAAAGATTTTTGTTACAGATGAATCTGACCATCTTATCATACAGGAGATCAAATTTTTCTTCCTCAAGTGGGATATTGATATCTCCCCACCAAACCGTGTTTTCAGTTTCATGGTCTTTCACAATGAACCGGTCTTTTGGCGACCGCCCTGTAAACTCTCCTGTATCAGCCATTAAAGCTCCGGAATCTGTGAGACTTCCTTCTTTGTTGAACAATGCATGTTCGACCAATTCAGTTGGACTAAGATTCCAAAAAACTTTTCCCTTGGTCTCAAATCCAAGATCACATGAGCTTTTTATATCAGCTTTGATTTCGGGTACTTGTACACTCATATAAATTTTATTTGGGATAATATTCTGGGTCAAAGATATATAATATTCAATAACCTAAAACATAAAAAGCCCTTTTTTTGATCGTACAATCGATTACGAAGATGATTTTTGCAAAATAAGTATAGCTATAAAATCCTATTGGCTAATCGGTTGAAATATTCGGTTTATTTCACTTAAACCAATATTTATCGATCTCATCCACTTCGCAACAAAGTATGGTACAATTTGAAAAATTCTATTATCATTGTAAATCTTTGGTAAAAATTTAACCTCTAATCACTAAAATTTTGGAAAGCAATTCTGAAAATACCTCAGGTTTCAAACAGATTGATTTGTTTGATGGTCCCACCATGTTTGGTCATCCAAAAGGTTTAATGACCTTATTTTTTACAGAAATGTGGGAAAGGTTCAGTTATTATGGCATGCGTGCACTTTTGATTCTGTTTATGACCACAGCCATTATTGATGGTGGTCTTGGTTTTGATGACAAAACTTCCGGTGCCATCTATGGTCTTTACACTATGGGTGTTTATTTGTTGGCATTGCCAGGAGGTTGGTTTGCAGATAGGTTGTTTGGATTGAAAAAATCTGTCTGGTATGGTGGGATAATCATAGCTATTGGGCATTTTACGATGGCACTTCCCGGGCTGATGCAATTATTAGGGGAGACTTCTGCAGCCAAGGAGTCCCTTTCTTCCTTAGAAACCAATTCTTTTTTCCTGGGCCTTATCCTGATTACAGTTGGGACAGGATTATTGAAACCCAATATAAGTTCGATTGTAGGGCAATTGTATCCTGTAGGAAGCAGCAAAAGAGATGCGGGATTCTCCATTTTCTACATGGGAATCAATATTGGAGCCCTAATTGCGCCGATCGCCTGTAGTACCATGGCAATATATGATTGGCATCTTGGTTTTGGCCTTGCTGGATTGGGAATGGTCTTCGGTCTCATCCAATATAAGATGTCAGCAAAGAGTCTCGAAGGTTATGGAGAGGATATTCAATTGTTGACAGAAAAAGATATTAGGGAAAGGGGACGTCTAAAAAGAATTTTGTTAGGAATAGGGGCGGTTATTCTCTTGGTGCTGACCAACGTATTTATGGGTTTCATACCTATAAATGTATCTGCCATTGCAGGGGCATCAGGTACTATCATAGCCATTGTAGCAGGTGTATATTTAGGCTATGTGATTCTATTTGGTGGTCTGAGTCTGGATGACAGGAAAAAAGTCGGGGTAATAGCAATTCTGTTTTTGTTTTCAGCACTATTTTGGTCAGGTTTTGAACAAGCTGGATCTACACTCAATCTTTTTGCTGAGCGCTTCACTGATAGGACTATTTTTGGATGGGAAATTCCCGCAGGTTATTTTCAGTCGGTCAACTCCATGTTCATCATTATTTTTGCACCTTTCTTTGGTGCCATGTGGGTTTGGTTGGGCAGAAGAAATCTTGAACCAAGTTCTCCCTTAAAGTTTGCAATGGGACTATTATTGTTGGGCATGGGATTTTTGGTGATGTATTTTGCTGCTAAAATAGCCGCTTCAGGTGAATTGGCTGCCCCTACCTGGCTGATCTTTACTTATATGCTGCATACATTCGGTGAATTGAGTTTGAGCCCGGTTGGGCTGAGTCTGGTGACCAAGCTCGCTCCTGCAAAATATGGAGGACAGATGATGGGGATATGGTTCCTGTCTGTCTCTTTGGGTAATCTATTCGCAGGTCTGATTGCAGGAGAAGCAAGCGGGGGAACTGAAGAAGCTTTGGCCCAAATGCCTTCCCAATATCAAATCATTGTATTGACTGCTGTTGGTGCCGGGGTATTGCTGCTCTTGTTGAGCAAGCCGATAAGGAGGCTGATGGGAAATGTACATTAAAAAAGAAAGAGGTCATTGAGACCTCTTTTTTATTTACTTTTGTTATTTTTTTGTTTCTTTTGGGGGATTGGTACTTCTTAAATCTATGGCAGTCAAACCCGCCCCCAAACCTATCAGGATGCAAACGATCAATAAAAAGAGCTGTGCTCCAGAAGCGATTGGTGAACTGAAAATTTCTAATAGCATATCTTGATTGTTTTAATGTCTCAAATTCTCCGAAAGATAATACAGATCCCATAGAGGACAAAATTTGTCATAAAAAAACAGGAAGCAAAAAAAATCACTTCCTGTCCTGCTACTTTAATTCCGATCAATCAATTTCATCGTCGAATTCATCAAAGTCATCATCGTCAAAGTCATCGTCGGCATCTTCATCGAAATCGACAAAGTTGTCGTCA
>NZ_JBGTCA010000096.1:0-6809 GCF_041749095.1 Aquiflexum sp.
TGGGGTGTCGGAGACAGCAGACCCTATATACCCGCTTGGTTTGCGTGGTTTATAGACAACAGTAACCTTTCTCCTGCCTATCTCGAACATGAAAGACAAGAGGCTTTGGTCAGAAATTCCGGACTGGACTGGACAATTATACGTCCTGTGGTTCTGACCAATACTCAAAAGTCCAAAACTCCGAAGGCAATTTTGAATAATGATCGCAGGCCTGGACTCAAAATCAGCAGAAAAGAAACAGCACAGTTTATCCTTGATGTTCTGATGGATGAAAAGTACGTTCACAAAGCACCGGTGATTTATTCCTGATACCAACTATTGAATATTTGGATAATTCCTCACCAAAATTGGCTGAATAATGATGAACGTTTCAACCAAAATCTTTGAGTTTTGGATTTTACCGAACCGATTTGGTGTTTATTCAGTTTTCTTTTTGAGCATTTTTATTTAACCATATTAACAAGATCATGCAGAACATAGAAAACAAAACCGCACTCATCACCGGCGGAAGTAAAGGAATTGGTTACGGCATAGCCGCAGCCTTGATAGCCAAAGGAATGAAAGTAGCCATCACAAGCCGATCCCAAGATGCAGCCGATAAAGCCGCCGCCAAACTCAATAAAATCGAAGGAGGAGAGGTCATTGGAATTGAGGCTGATGTCAGGGACTTCGATTCTCAGGCAGATGCTGTCAAAAAGGTATTGGATAAATGGGGCCAATTGGACCTCTTGGTGGCCAATGCAGGTATTGGCCATTTTGCACCGGTTCAGGACCTTACTTTGGAGCAATGGCATGAAACCATAGACACCAATTTGACAGGGGTATTTTATAGCCTCAAAGCCGGAGTGGATGCGCTGAAAGACAGCAATGGTTTTTTCATCAGTATTTCCAGCTTGGCAGGGACCAATTTTTTTGCAGGTGGATCTGCCTATAATGCCAGTAAGTTTGGGGTTACGGGTTTTACCCAAGCCGCCATGCTGGACCTGAGAAAGGACGGAATCAGGTTCACTACCATTATGCCCGGTTCGGTGGCCACTTATTTCAATGACCATACACCTAGTGAAAAAGATTCCTGGAAAATACAGATTGAGGACCTTGGACAAATGGTCGTTGACCTGATGCAGATGCATCCAAGGACACTTCCAAGCAAAATTGAAGTCCGGCCAAGCATTCCCGGATAACATCAATCGTCCGACAGCGAACAAAGTTGTTCGGATAAATTTACCCATTTCTGCCCATAATTGCCCTTATACGGACAATTGTGGGCTTTTTTTTGTGGCATGGCTTTGGAAATATGTTCGAAGTCGGAAGTCGGATGTCCGAAGTTTCCGTCATCCGTCATCAAATCAAAAAAAACAATATT
Source organism: Aquiflexum sp. (assembly GCF_041749095.1). Lineage (GTDB taxonomy): Bacteria > Bacteroidota > Bacteroidia > Cytophagales > Cyclobacteriaceae > Aquiflexum. Next base: position 1,364 of record NZ_JBGTCA010000096.1, read on the forward strand.
TCACCATGGCATAAGATTTTGTCTCATCCTAATTTCTATTGGAACTAGCGTCCCAAGTCTCATGTCTAACATCTCACGTCTCACGTCTAAAAAAAATGATCCAACTTACAAACATTGATAAATTCATTGATTCCCGGTTTCACCGGGTGTTTATTTTAAAAGGAATAGACCTGAAAATCGATCAGGGTGAATTTGTGACTTTTATGGGCCCTTCCGGGGTAGGTAAGTCTACTTTGCTCAATATTATAGGTCTCTTGGATGAAGATTATGAAGGCCAATATTTTTTTGACGATCAATCCATCAATGGGATGAGAGACAGACAAAGGTCAGCTTTGCATAAATCTGAGTTCGGCTATATTTTCCAGGCTTATCACCTTATTGATGAATTGACGGTTTATGAAAATATCGAAACCCCACTTCTATATAGAAATGTTTCGGGCTCGGAGCGGAAAAGCATCATAGCGGATATTCTTGACCGATTCAATATGGTTGCCAAAAAGGACCTTTTTCCCGAACAACTTTCCGGTGGGCAGCAGCAATTGGTAGGTATTGCCAGGGCCATTGCGGGCAGGCCAAGGGTATTGTTGGCCGATGAGCCCACTGGTAACCTTCATTCTGCACAGGCAAAGGAAATCATGGAAGTTTTTAGGGAATTGAACAAAGAAGGTACGACCATTATTCAGGCTACGCATTCACGGGAAAATGCAGATTATGGTACCCGTTTGATAGAAATGTTGGACGGAAAATTTGATCAGGACATTGCGATTTAATATGAAAAGGATTCTATTTACTTATTTGGTCTTGGGGCTGTTTATTGGTGAACTCCAAGCGCAGGATACCATTCCGCTTTCTTTTCAGGAGGCTGTAAAAATCGGATTGAAGCAAAACCTGCAATTTCAGTCCCTCAACAATCAGCAGGATGTGCTCCACATGGAAAAGCGGTCTGCTCAAATGGGTCATTTGCCCAGATTGAACTTGAATACATCAGTTTTGCAGACAGTAGGTCAGCAATTCCAGCAAGTGGAAGGTGAGCTTATCGTAGTCAATCGGGTCAACAATATTATCGAAGGTAGAGCCAATGTACAGATGCCGATCTATAATGGTGGCTTGAGAATAAAGAATACTCAGGCTACCCGTTATTTTGAAGAAGCGGGGAAATATGGACTTTCAAGAGCTTCCCAAGAAGTAATGTTCAATATCGCACAACAATACCTTCAGGTATTATTGGATGAAGAATTGTACCGCATTGCGCTGGAAAATCTTGAAAACCAAAAAAGACAACTGGAGCAAATAGAAGGATTTGTAGAAGCCGGATTACGGACACTCTCAGATCAATATAACCAACAGTCTGAAGTGGCAAGATTGGAAACGGTGGCCCTGAATGCCAAAATTCAATGGGAAACGGATCTGTGGACGCTTGCGGAAACCCTACAATTGGGACCCAACAAACTTCCTGCACCTCAACCGGTTCAAATGGAAAATATGGAGAGCGCCTATATGGGTAGAACTTTTGATGAATTGTACGACTTGGCGTTCGAAAATAGACCTGATCTTGTTCAACAACAGCTATTGGAAGAAGGAAATTTGAAAATGGTGGCAGTTTCCAGATCCGCTATGCTTCCTCAGCTTAATGCCTTCTTCAATTACGAGACATTCTTCACTTCTTTGGATGGAAGAAATTTCAGGGATCAGTTTTTCAATTTTTTCCCAAGGCGTATTTATGGTATTTCTTTGAATATCCCGATTTTCAATAATTTTGAAAATAAAGTAGCAGTAGCCAGAAGTAAAATGAACTTGCAAAACCAGCAACTTGAAAAATCAGCCCTTGAAAGAAGGGTGACCCAGGAAACCAAGCTGGCTTATGAAAACTTCAAAGCATCCATCAAAAGAGAACAAACCACAAAAGTCCAATTGTCAGCCGCCGAAGAAGCCCAAAGGGCTATCTCCGAAAGATTCAGGTTGGGTGTGTCCAACTTTGTTGACCTTGCCCAAGCCAATCAACAATTGGTAACCGCCCAATCAGACTATGCCCAATCACTCTATACCTTGTATTTTCAGGAAGTGATTTTGAAATTTGCCTTGGGGGTTTTGGATGTGGAGGTTTAAGAGTTTTGGAAAAAATTCTAATTTTTATAGAAAAAATTCCTTAACTTTCTCATCTTCACATATGTCATTCTTATGAAAAGCAAAGTCATTCAAAAAATAAAGTTAACTAAAGACCCCATCAGTAATTTTGATTTGGTAATTCAAGCCCAAAAAGGGGTCGATGCAGAAATGGCATTTGAAATTTCGGAAACGCTTTTAATGCCGGACGAAGATCTTTCGCTGATTCTTCACTTGTCCACCAAGACTTTGAAGAATTATCAAAAGTCCGAAAAATCCCTTAATCCAATAGCCAGTGAACAGGTATTAAAGCTAAATGAGCTCCGTAAAAAAGGTGAACAGGTTTTTGGTTCAGTTGAAGCCTTTAATAATTGGCTAAAGAAGCCAGCTATTGGCTTAGATGATGCAATACCTTATCAATTCTTGCAGACTAGTGGTGGGATGGATTTGGTAATGGAAGAATTGGATTCGATTGCTTACGGTGATTTCTCCTGAAATGCTGGTTTTTCGCATTTGCTTGGAAAAATATGCATATAACCTCATAGCTTCTGGTAAATCAAATAGATGGAATTCATCTGGGAACTTTGTGATATACACATCTTCCAATAGGGCTTTGGCTTGCCTTGAAAATGTTGTCCACAGAAGCAGTGAGGGACTCAACAGTCTTTTTAAGGTAATGGTAATTCAAATTGATGATGAAGTCCAAACCACAGATATCCCAGAAGAATCTTTACCGGAAAATTGGCATAAAAAAGCATCTTATTCTTTGTGCCAAAAAATTGGGGATGATTGGTATAGAGAAGGAAAAACAGCAGTTTTAGCAGTACCGTCATCCATAATACCGAAAGAAAAAGTTTACATTATCAATACCCGTCATCCGTATTTTTTAAACAATAAAATTCGATTGATTTCAATTGAGGATTTTGTTTTTAGTCCAAGGATCAAATCTGAAAATCCGGATAAATTAGAGTAATCTCATTTTGTTTACCTCTTCTTCACCTCATAAATACTGTATCGGGTAAACTCCTCCTCTGTTTCTTCACTTGTCTCTTCGAGGACCAAGATTTGGTTACCTTTAAATGAGAATATAATATTGCCCTCGGGTTTTTGGATTTCTCCCGGTACTTGTTGGCCATCTTTAAAAACCAAGAGTTTATGTTTTTCCATTACCTTTTTTGTTGAAAAGGGACTCTCTTCTGAATTATTTGCTTCATACATTGCTGGTGTCACTCCCTGAAAATATGATAAAAGCCAGATTTGATTTCCTAAGGACAGGATTTTCTCATTTCTGCCGGACATATAATTCAGTTCATTCACCTTTGGGTCATCCATGGCAGTGCCGATGGGCAAAGGATTGTATTTTTCAAAAGCACTGTGGGTAATTGGAACTCTTCTTTTTAGTGAAAAATCATTATCGATGTCATATACCAGAATGTCATCTGCCAGATGATGCAAAACCACTAATTCATTGCCATCAATAAAAAATGACTTGCCCATTCTCCAATAATAAATGTGTTCTGATTTTTTGTAATAGGAATCTGCCTCATAGGGGATGATGGATTTCATATTACCGGATTCCGGGTACAGAAGAGAAAAATTCTGTAGCGTATCCCTTCCTTCTTCAGTGTAAATCAAAAGATGAGCTGACAGAAAGGTGCTAGGCCCTACCAGGTATCTAGGTTGTCCGTTTTCCATAAAATATGCAGTCCTGCCCAATGGCATGTTTGCCCTGACCGGAAGCGGGGACATTATCCGAATGTTATTGGTCTGATTGTAGTCCTTGTCGTAGCTTAGCAATTGGAAAGGCAATTGAAACATCCGCTCACCGTTTGGACCAAAACTCATACCTAACGGCGTCCAATTGCCCATATTATTGGGGCCGTCTCCCCGACGGTTGACACGCTTGAGTATTTCGCCTTTGGGAGAAATTTCAAGGATATCATTCTCTGCTTCGGAATACCCTAAAAAGATATTTTCTTTTTCACTGAAATCTGTAATCTGCACCCTGGTCAGATTATCAACCCGAAAGGAATCAATTTTTACCAGTTGATAGCCAAGTAACTCCTCTAAAGTATCACTATGTTTTTGGCTGCATGCCACCAACAGGCAAAGCGCCAACAAAAAGCTTGAGTTTCTCATCATGTTTAAGTTTGGATAAAAATATTAATTAATTAGTTTATAGAAAAGAGCTATTTCAAAAAATTTTAAAAATAGATTTATAGATGGGTTGGATTTAAATGCGTTTATAAATTTAAAAGGGCTTAAAAAGGATTACAATTAGACTGGTATTGCTATTTTTGCAATCAAATTTTGCTTGTCAAATTAAACATTGAAGGAAGAAACCTGCCAGGTTTAAAAGTTGTAAATGCAACAGATTCAATGTATATGGGATAAAAAACCTGGCAGGTTTTTAGCCCATTACTATACATGTCAAAGTAGGATTAGATCCTAATGGAAAATCAAACTTTTAAAATTTTAAAGTATGCGGATAAACATCGGGAACAGCTTCTTGAAGTTTGGGAACGCTCTGTATTGGCAACCCACCATTTTTTGAAATCAGAGGATTTTCTATCCATTAAAGCATTGGTAAAATCAATGGATTTCCATGATTTGGAGGTTTATTGTTTAGTCCAAAACAATGCGGTTTATGGTTTTTGGGAGTGGCAGATCAAAAGTTGGAAATGCTGTTTTTATCCCCGGATCTTTTCGGAAAAGGTCATGGAAAAAAGCTTATGGAATTTGCAGTTCGGGAACTTAAAATTGATAAAGTGGATGTCAATGAACAGAACACAAAAGCGGTTGATTTTTACAAAAAGTTCGGCTTTAAAACTTATCAACGAACAGAAAAGGACGATCAGGGAAATAATTATCCGCTGTTAAGGATGAAACTCGAATAGTAAGATAACCCTCAAAAATATAATGTTGGAGGCAACTTTTTCAAGTGTTTTTCCATCATTTAGATATGAAATTGAAATACATAATTCTCATTTTGTTTGCGCCGTTTTGGATGTCGCTGAATATCTATGCCCAGGATGGTACGGTGCATGAATGGCTATCTAAATCAAGGTCCAGCATTGGCCAGGGTGATACCCTAAAAGGGATTGGTGAATTGGAAAATGCCATCAGTCTTGGGCTATTTGATGAGCATGCTATTAGTCAAAGTAGCGTACTGAATTTTTTGGCCGAGGATCCTAGAGGGGTTCATCTGATGAATGGTATCGCTTCCAATAGAAAGCTTCTTTCAGATCCCAAAAATTTAATTGTCGAAACCTCTGACATTCATAGATTTTGGCAATTTTTTGATTCCCTCCATCAGGAAAATGCACCCGAAATATTTCTTGAA
>NZ_JBGTCA010000097.1:0-8056 GCF_041749095.1 Aquiflexum sp.
ATTGATGAATTACTTTATCGAGGCAAAAATATTGACACATTTTTGAAACCATATGCAAAGAAGTTTAAAGTTCCTTACAAAAATGGGATTGAATTTCCTGACGAATTTGTAATGAACTTAATTAAAGGACATCTAAATGAAGAGGCATTTAAAAATTTCGAAAAAAAGATTAGGGAAAACTTTGCAGGACACAAGAAATCTGTTGAAAACCAAGATGTAAAAGATAAGATTGAAAACACTATTAACTTTCTTGCTAGCTTTAAGCCGATATGACATTTGAAAAAACATATGAAGTCCAAAAAGGCAACCAATTAATTATCAAATTACCAGAAAAATTTAAGTCAATGAAGAGGGTCAAGGTAATTATAGAGGATGTTGATGAATCAAGGCAGGAAAAATAAAACTACTTAAAAAAGCTCCCAAAGACCCATTGTTTCTTTCAGATATTAAGGAGATAACTTCCGATTTTGAGAATTCTGATTATCAAAAAACTATGGTCAAATAACTGATCAGTAAATTAAGAAAGGGGTTGTCGAGGAAAATCTTCATCAAGTATTTATCATATATCTATTTTGTGATAAATTAGAATCAACTAGGAGGGCTACTTAATCAACTTCAATCAGATTTTCTATCAAATGAATCACTTTTCAGAAATTCCTAAATAGCATTTTATCTTTTTACTTTAAAAACATGAACTATAAACTTGCTTAAAGAAATTATGGGATGGATAAATTAGAACTAAAATTTCAAAAAGACATTTCACAATTGTTTGAGTCTATTTCAACACTCATTGGAGAAGCTCGACAGCGTGTTGCCGTATCTGCTAATGCTGAGGCCACAATACTCAATTATAAAGTGGGTGTTTTCGTCAATGCTTTTATTTTAGAAGGAAATCGAGCGCCGTATGGGAAACAGATCATCGGAAATCTTTCTTTAATGCTTACCCAAAAATTTGGATCTGGCTGGTCCTCCAAGCATTTATTTCATTGTCTCCGCACTGCGGAGAGTTTTTCCGAAGAGCAGATTGTCTCCGCAGTGCAGAGACAATTGAGCTGGACTCACTTGAAAACTGTTGCCTACGAAAAGGACGAGCTTAAAAGAACCTTTTATCTGGAAATGGCCAAACAGCAACGCTGGAATACACGCACACTTTCCGAACAAATAGATAAAATGTTATTTGAGCGAACAGCTATAGCAGCTAAACCACCGGAACAAATTGAACAAGCCCTCAAAGAACTAAACCAAGAGGAAATAATAAATCCCGACCTGATTTTTAAGAGCAGTTATGTGCTTGATTTCTTGGGACTGAGAAATACATATTCTGAAAAGGATGTGGAAACTGCTTTAATATCCAACTTACAACAGTTTATTATGGAATTGGGTAATGGCTTTGCATTTCTTGAAAGACAGAAGCGTATTTCGGTTGATTCATTGGACTATCATTTGGATTTGCTTTTTTACCATCGCAAACTTAAAAGTTTGGTGGCAATAGACCTGAAGCTTGGAAAGTTTAAACCAGAATACAAAGCACAGATGGAATTATACCTACGTTGGCTTCAAAAGAATGAAATGCAAGCCGGAGAAGAAAGTCCTATAGGACTATTGTTGTGCAGCGAAGGAAATACCGAACATGTGGAACTTTTGATGTTGGACAATAACCAAATAAAGGTAGCCCAATACCTTACAGAACTTCCGGATAAGCAATGGTTTGCCGACAAGCTTCACAGATCTTTGGAAATAGCAAAAATGAATTTAAATGAATGATGGCACCAGGTGAGAACTAAAAAAAAATCGAAGGTTGCTTACATGTCAGAAGTATCAGCATTTTATGGATAGATTTTAACTAAGATGAAAAAGTCACAATTATTGGAGACGATCCAAGATATGCCGGAAGAATTTTCTGTGGATGAACTAATGGAAAAATTACTGATTTTGCAGAAAATAGAAGAAGGACAACAGCAAATTCTGGACGGGAAATTTTTCACTGAGAAAGAAGAATGAACCGGGAATATTTCGCTGCGGGGGTAAGCAGTCAGAATGTCTGACATTCAATTTCACTAAAATTTATAGCCGGACCGTCCGGCTTTTTTTGTGACTATACGAATCTGAAATTTCAATTTTCGTATAACGTTGTTTTTAGACCTTTTCTTTCTTTTAGACTAATTCAAATAATGTTAACTTTGAAAATTCATATTATTTAGAAAATTTGTCAGATTTTACAAATAAGAGATTAAATGCATTTTATTGATCTCGGCATATTTGTCGGGTACATGATACTGATGCTTGGAGTGGGGTATTATTTTATGCGTCAAAACAAGAATCAGGATGATTATTATGTTGGTGGTAGGAATATCGGCCATTGGCATATCGGACTCTCCGTTGTGGCCACTGATGTAGGTGGAGGTTTTTCTGTGGGGCTTGGAGGATTGGGTTTTGTAATGGGGCTTTCGGGAAGTTGGATGCTTTTTACAGGATTGTTGGGGGCATGGCTGGCGGCAGTATTTTTGATTCCGAGGATAAAGCAGGATAAGGCATTTGCGAATTTTTATACTTTCCCACAGATATTCAAACATCTTTTTGACAAGAAGGTAGGCATTGCGGCTGCTGTGATTTCTCTGATTGGATACCTTGGATTTACTTCATCACAATTATTGGCAGGTGCAAAACTGGCCTCGGGTACCTTTATTGAATTGGGATTGACTCAGGCATTGCTGATGATGGGGGTTATTGCGGTGGTCTATACGGTTTTAGGAGGATTGAAAGCTGTAATATATACTGATACTGTACAGTGGATTGTTCTGATGTTGGGATTTATCTTTATTGGTCTTCCTGTTGCCTATTACCATGTAGGCGGATGGGAAGTTATCAAAGCCACATTGCCCCGGGAGTTTTTCAGCCTATCGAACCTTAGGTGGCAGGACTTCGCCAATTGGGGTATTACGATCTTACCGATTTGGTTTATCGGCATGACATTATATCAGAGAATATATGCCAGTAGAGACACCAAATCTGCCCAAAAAGCCTGGTTTATAGCGGGTTTGTTCGAATGGCCTATTATGGCCTTTATGGGAGTTTCCTTGGGGCTGCTGTCAAGAGTGGCCTTTGAACAAGGTTTATTGATCATTGAATTGGACACATTGGACCCTGAAATGGGATTGCCCATACTCTTGAGGACAATCCTGCCTCCAGGTATATTGGGGCTGATGATGGCGGCCTATTTTTCAGCGGTGTTATCTACTGCAGACTCTTGTCTGATGGCTGCATCAGGGAATCTGTCAACTGATATTTTTGGCAAATGGCTGAATAAGAAAAATGAAAGACGTCAGATTTTATATGGGCAATTGTTCACATTGATACTAGGTATAATTGCATTGATTGTTGCCATGCAAATGACAAACGTATTGGATTTGATGCTTTACAGTTATGCCTTCATGGTTTCGGGGCTTTTGGTTCCGATCTTATTCGGTTTGTTTACAAATAAAAGAAATCCGGAAGCAGCTATTTCTGCCATGATTACAGGTGGTGCTGTCACGGTGATTCTTGGTTTATTGACTATAAACTTACCTTTTGGTCTTGATCCAAATTTTTTCGGTGTTTTTGCCTCTTTAGCAGTGTTTTTGCTTGTAAATAGGTTTAAAGAATTAAAAATTCAAAATAAAATCAATGAATATGCTTAAAATAGAAAAAATATCCACTGCAGATCAAGCTACCTTTTTACAGAAAAAAGAGATAGCGGATTTTTTGTTTGTCCAGTTGGAACAGTACGGTGATCCTATCAATGATATTATGAAATGTCTTGATTATGCTTTGGATCAGGCTGTGGATAAAGGTGGCTATGCAGTTTTGGCACGGGAAAATGAAAAAATAGTAGGGGCTGTAGTCATCAACAAAACCGGTATGTCCGGATATATTCCGGAAAATATTTTGGTATATATCGCTGTAGATGCTTCACAAAGAGGAAAAGGTGTGGGTAAACAGTTGATGACAACAGCTATTGATCTTGCAAATGGGGATATAGCACTTCATGTGGAGGCGGATAATCCTGCCCGAAAATTATATGAAAAACTGGGGTTTACAAATAAATACCTGGAAATGAGACTCAAGAAATAAGATGGCTTACCTAACTTTAAATAGAACCAAACTCAGAGATAATTTCGAATACCTCAAAACCTTGTTTGAGGACAGTGAGATTCATTGGGGGGTAGTTTCCAAACTTTTTTGCGGAAACAGAAAATTTCTGGGCGAACTGATAAATCTCGGAGTAAAGGAAATCCATGACTCCAGGATAAGTAACCTGGCAAAAATCAAGGAAATCAACCCGGAAATCCAAACCGTCTATATCAAACCTGTTTCCAAAAGGAATATTGCCAAAATGATCAAATATGCCGATGTGAGTCTCAACAGTGAACTGACTTCCATCAGGTGGATTTCAGAAGAATCGGTAAAGCAGGGGAAAATCCATAAGATTATCATCATGGTAGAGACCGGGGACCTCAGAGAAGGGGTGATGGGTGACCATTTAGTGGAATTTTATGCCCAGATTTTTGAACTTCCCAATATTGAAATCATAGGTTTGGGAACCAATCTCAATTGCCTCAACGGTGTAATGCCTTCTACTGATAAACTCATTCAGCTGTCATCGTATAAGCAGATCATAGAACTCAAATTCAATAAAGAAATACCTTGGGTCTCGGCAGGTACTTCCGTGACCATACCCTTGATGCTGCACAAACAATTGCCAAAAGGTATCAATCATTTCAGGGTAGGAGAAACATTGTATTTTGGTGTGGATTTATTTGAAGAAAAGATCATTGAGGGTATGCATGGTGATGTTTTTGAACTGAATGCAGAAATAATAGAAATGCAGGAAAAACCATTATTGCCTACAGGCACCATAGCTGCTAATCCCCAAGGTGAAGTCATAGCGATAGATCAACAGCTATATGGCAAATCTTCATTCAGGGCAATCCTGGATATTGGTCTTTTAGATGTGGATCCAAAATATTTGATTCCTGAGGATGGGGAATTTGAGATTCTTGGAGCAAGTTCTGATATGCTGATTCTCAATCTAGGGAGCAACCCTGAAGGGTACAAAGTTGGAGATGTAATCAAATTCAATCTGAAATATATGGGTGCCTTGGGAATTTTGAATTCCAGTTATGTTGATAAGGTAATTTCCGAATAAGAAATTTAATTAGTTTTTTTAGTTCAAATTATTTTTCTCTGGCATGGTATTGGCCATATAGAATAAAAACCAACTATTAATACTATGAAAAAAATACCATTTATTATCGGTTTATTCTGTTTAGTCTCCTTTGGAGCTTTGGCCCAAAGTTCCAATGATGGAAGAGGAGGTTTTGGTATCAGGGGAGGTGCGAACTTCTTTAACTTCGGAGGGTCAGATGCTTCCAACAATGATTACAACAATAGAATCGGTTACCATTTTGGATTGTACAATTCATTCTTTATAGGAGAATCATTGGCTATCGAACCTGGTGTTTATTATTCTGTTAAAGGAACTCAAAATGACAACCTGATCAAATCAAGATCTGTATTGGGTTATGTGGATGTACCTCTGATTTTCAGGATCTATGCCACGGAGGGATTGAATTTCTTTGGAGGTGGCCAAGTTTCCTTTTTGACTTCATCAAGATTTGAAGGAGACTTCTTTGGATCAAGTTATGGATTTGATACTGAGGCTATCAGTAAGACTGATTATGGAGTTTTATTGGGTGTAGGGTACACACTTCCAAAAGGGCTTAACGTTCAGGCTTCTTATGATTTGGGACTTAATCCTGTATTTAAAAACAGCAATGCTGAAATCTATAATAGAGGTTTCAAAGTTTCCTTGGGTTATACATTCTAAGGAGAATTATAAATTCAAAAAATAATATTCTATTAAAAAAAAGAGGTTTGACGTTGTCGGACCTCTTTTTTTTATTGGTTTGTCTTTATATCATCTGACAAATCAATATTCATCATTTATCTCCAACCAATATCCATCCGGATCTTTTAAATAAATCTGTTGGATACCATCAGGCCGGATGTTGATGGTGTTTTTCTTTCCCGGCCAATCTTCATATTCGATTCCCAATTTATTTAAGTTGGCTATAAATCCATCCATGTCCGGTATGCTGAAACAAATATGATTGATTTTATTGATCGTGACAGGTTCCCATGGAGCTTCAATTATATGCATAGATAAATTATTGCCTATATCCAGCCATGCATGCAACCCATCTTTGAAGGGTTCGTCCAACTCTGGGAAATTAAAAACACCTGTATAGAAATCAGTGCTTCTTTTCAAGTCTTCTACATAAACTGCGATGTGTGTGATTTTAGCCTGCGCCATGCTTTTATGGTTCATCATTATTAAACCCGTAAGTATAATTATGGAAGTGATAATTTTTTTCATTTTGATTTTGGGTTATTGTATTTGAAATGTGAGATTATCTATTTTTTTGACAATAGACTACTTCTTTTGGGAAATGGTTGGAAGATCGAAGTTGGAAGAAGCGAACTTTGAAACATTAATTCTTGAATTGGGATAGTCAAACGAACTCCTGGCAGCATTTCGGATAATCAAATCGTAATATAATTGATTTGATTTTTAAATCTTTCCTTTGAGGTTTCTTTTTCAATCTAGGAAGGATAGTAAATAAAATAAGCCTTCCCAATTGGAGAGGCTTAATTTAAGTTTAAATGTTTTAGCCGATTTCTAATTCTTATGTACAATTATTGCTCTTAAGGTTAGAGTTAGAAACAATATCTCAATATCGGCTTCTGAATTAATTTAGATCCAGTAACAGAAGTCGATAATAGGTACTAATCCAGATTATTTTCACTCTTTAGGTTTTGGCGCCAAGGCAAGACTTTCTGCTTCATCAAACAAGTTAAGTGCTTGTTGATAGGCCTCATTGACTACCTCATTGATAACTTTATAGAATGCGTTTTCATCAAAAATGTTTCTCGCCATATTGGCTTTCAGAAGAATTTTGAGATAATCTTTCGATTTTTTAAAATCCTTTTCATCAAATTTGACCTTATTTCTCTCACCTATTTTTATCAATGTCTGAAGCATTTCCTCCGAAACCTGATATTTACTATAGTAATCTTCAAAACTCATACCATCAAATTTCTTCTTGTTTTTTTCAAGATAGTCCAAGACAAATTCCCTTGAAGAATCTGAATTAAACAACCTGTTTGTATAGGCACTTGACATGGTAGTATCCAATGGAACAAAGAAATCAGGCATGATGCCACCACCACCAAATACAGCTCTTCCTCCCTTTGTTTCATACCTCAGACTGTCATCGAACTTGATGCTGTCAGCGGTGAAAAACTCCCCGTGTTCAAATCTGTTCATCCAGTCACTTGCATAGTCATTGTCATTGCCATAAGGCTTTTGAATAGATCGTCCTGAGGGGGTGTAATACCTAGCTATGGTCAATCTAAGTTCCGCTCCATCAGATAAGTCTATCGGCATTTGAACGAGGCCTTTACCAAAAGATCTTCGGCCCACTATAAGTCCACGGTCATTGTCCTGAATAGCGCCGGCAACGATTTCTGATGCTGATGCGCTTCCTTCATTGATCAAAACAATGATAGACCCCTCTTCAAATAGACCTGGCTTGACAGCATGGGCTTTTTGGTTATACCTACTTAATTTACCCTTTTGGGAAACGATAAGCGCATTTTCATCCAAGATTTCATCAGCGATATTGATGGCAGCGCCCATATACCCGCCCGGATTTCCCTGAAGGTCGAGAATCAACTTCTTCATCCCTTGATCCTTAAGTTCCTGGACCGACTTTTTAAATTCTTCATGGGTAGTAGCGGCAAATCTGGTCACTTTAATATAACCAATTTCCTCATTGACCATATAAGTGGCATTGATACTATATTGGGGGATTTTGTCTCTTATAATGTCAAAAGAGATCAGTTCATTTTGGTTCTTTCTTTTGATATCCACTTCTACTTTGCTCCCTCTGGGACCTCGAAGTAAATCAAAAACATCTCTATTGGTAATCCCTGTTCCGGCCACAGTTTTGCCATC
>NZ_JBGTCA010000098.1:0-17276 GCF_041749095.1 Aquiflexum sp.
CTTCACATATTTCTCCAACCACGCATTCATTTCCCACAATGTATGCAAAATGGATTCTTTAGCTGCATAACCATGGCTTTCGTGAGGTAGGAAAACCAAACGGGTTGTGGCCCCATGTCCCTTCAAGGCATTGAAATAACGCTCTGATTGTATAGGAAAAGTACCGGAATTGTTGTCCGCTTCTCCATGGATCAACAGTATTGGTGTTTTCACTTTATGGGCATTCATAAAAGGGGACATGGCATTGTACACCTCAGGTGCTTCCCAATAAGACCTCTGCTCGTATTGAAAACCAAATGGTGTCAAGGTACGGTTATAAGCACCACTTCTTGCAATTCCGGCAGCAAAAAGGTCTGAATAGGAAAGTAGGTTGGCAGTCATAAATGCGCCATAGGAGTGGCCTCCAACTGCCATTTTGCTCCTTTCCCCAACTCCCGAATCTACAATGAAATCGATGGCTGCTTCTGCATTGGCCACCAATTGATCGACAAAGAAGTCATTGGGTTCTTCAGCTCCTTCTCCTACAATGGGCATTTCGGTTTGGTCCATGATAGCAAATCCTTGGGTTACCCAATAAATCGGTGAACCCCAACTCAATCTGGTAAATTGGTATTTGGAACCTCTTACCTGAGAGGCATCAGCGGCGGATTTGTATTCTCTTGGATAGGCCCACATCAAAACAGGCAGCCTTCCGTCTTTGGCAGGATCATATCCTTCGGGGGTATACAAAGTGGCAGATAAATCCAATCCATCTTTTCTCTTGTATTTCACCAAAGATTTATTGATGCCTTTCAGAGACTCATAAGGATGTTCGAAATCAGTTATCTGCCTTGGGGCGATACGTCTACGGGTATTTACAATCCAATAATTCGGCTGTATGTCTATGCTTTCTTTGAGTGTTACAAATTCTGTGGCATCAGTGTTCAATACCTTGACCACCCTTTCGAAATAGGGTGCCTGGGATCTCCATAGGATTTTCTCGGTTTTGGTTTTGGTGTTGAAGGATGAGAGATAAGGCATATCCCCATCAGGGCCTCCTCCGGAGGAGGTCATAAATACATCATCTCCTTTTCTCAACAATACATTTTTCCCATAATCATTGACTGTAAAAACAGGACTTCCAGGATCATTATATCGGTCATCCGAGGACCTTTCAATAATTACATACCCTTTGTCATTTGGATTGGAAGGGTTGATCCTATGAACACGAACCTGCCTTGTTGCGGACCAACTCTCATTAAGCAAGGCAAAATTATCATCTGACCAAAAAATGCCTCTATATCTATAAGCAATTCCTGCCAATTTACTTGGAGATCCATTGAAAGGCGCATCTAGTGTATAAATGATTTCCCGCTCATCTATTTTGACTTTTGGATCTCCTCCATCCTGCGCTTCTACCCAATAAAGAGTAGCGGGTTTGTCTGCTCTCCAATTGATAGATCTTGGTCCTGTCACAGTCGCGTCAAAGCCGGTTGGTCTCACTTCGTCCAAAGGAATTTGGGCCAAGGTTTTCACTTTATTGCCTTTGATATCCCAAATCTCTACATCATAAGGAAAACGGTAAACTGGGACCAAATAAGAAAATGGCTTTTGAACAATATCAACCGTAATGTAATTGCCATCAGGTGAAAGGTCAACAGATTTGATCATACCCGGTTTTCCCACGGACTGCATATTGCCCTGAAGGTCAATCAAAATCAGTTGGGAATCCATAAAATGGGCCAACAAAGCCTCATCATGTGGATTACTTAACAAATCCTGATAGGTCCTGGAAGGTGCGGCGTTTCCTGAACTTTCTTGGATTATCGGGCCGGAAGGTGCCAAAGGTGCTTTTGGCATCTGTCCTCTATCGGGATTTGTGGCTTTTAGTAAAATCTTATTGTCGGGAGTCCACGAAATAGCCGAACCATAGGTGGCATTGACAATTTCTTCTGTCAACTTTTTGGCTTCAAAGGTAGTCAGGTCCACTACCCAAAGGCTGATTCCTGAATTGGTAGTATTGGTAACTGCTGCATATTTTTCATCTTTAGAAAGGGAAATACCTCCAAGTTTTGGAGTATTTGGAAGACCTTTGATGGTCTGATGTTGACCTGTTTTGGTGTTTTTTACAATGACATTATAAAAACTCCCTGACCTGGAAGGACCGTTTGTAGCCGGGTTGATTCTGATCCCTCCTATTCGGAGTTCGGGTTGCGCCAAGTCCTCTATAGATGGGTTGCCCGCTCTTTCCAAAATCAACATCAAATCTCCGGAACGGCTAAAACTGACCGTTGGCGTCAGAGGGGAGTCAACCAAGTCAGCAATGGATTTTGGTGGTGTTTGATAGGAAAGGGCATTTTGAGACTGTGCAATGCCTGCCAAAAAAACGAAGCAAATGACGAGGCAATTAAATTTATTCCATATTTTGATCATAAGAGTTTTATTAAGCTTAGTTGTAAACAAATTAGGTCAACTTACCATAATATAATTGATTTTTGGGGTATTTGGTTTTTTAAAGATGATGGGTGGTAATTAACCTAGAAGATAGGATAATATAGAAAACAGGTTATCCTTGTCATTTCGAGTCCTTAACATGCTGAAAATGTTCAAAATAGGAATGACATTAAGTTACCGGTTAAGCCGCCGTCATCCTGAGTCTCCAACATTCTGAAAATGTTCAGAAAAGGAATGACATTAGGTTTCTCGTCATCCCGAGGCACGAGGGATCTCCAGAGGTTCTATATATATTCATTTTATCATTTACTGATCCTCAGGAGGCCCTTCTCCCGATAGCCATTGGGATCAGGGTGACGGCTGCTCCGATTTATGTCATTGGTACGGCAGGAGGAATCTGTTCAACCTTTGGGTTTCAAGACCTCTGTCCACGATAATGATCAGGATCGAGGTGACAAGGAAAAGTTTTATTCACTAGCTACTCTTGGTTTAATGGAAAGGTTCAAGATCTTCTATAAGGCAACAAAAAAAAGGAACCCTTTTGGGGTTCCTCTTTAAATTTTATAAAAACACAAACAATTATTTTCCTACTCCACCGATCGAAATCATTGCGCATCTAAAACCAATGTGATTGGTGGCGGAATCCTGATGGATAAATCTTCTTGTTCCCGGAGCAAGCCAATAAGCCATATCTCTCCAAGAGCCTCCTTTATAAACTCTGTATTCGTCAGTAATCAAAGTAGTACCGTAAGTTTCTTCTTCATCAAAAATACCATCTTTTCTTAAAGGGTTAAGATCATCAAAATCCTGGTAAGAAAGCGGTCTGTAAACATCCTGTACCCATTCGTTGACATTTCCGGCCATGTGATAGAGTCCGAAATCATTTGGTGGGAAGTCATAAACGTTGGTAGGTAGAATTTCTCCATCATTCGAATTGCTACCTGCAATACCTGCATAATCACCTCTGCCTCTTTTGAAATTGGCTAGGAAATCACCTTGCTTGCCTTTTCTTTTGACATTATATGGATTCCTAACACCTCTGCCATCCCAAGGATAAATTCGTCCATATTCCTGATTTTCGTCCATATACTGGGTTCCGATCATGGCTTTGGCAGCATATTCCCATTCAGCTTCACTTGGAAGCCTGTATTCTGCAAAGGCAACACCTCTTTCAATCAACTGATTTTTAGTAAGGGAACTATCGATTTTATTTCTTTCACGGATGAGGTCAGACACAAACGCCGTTCTCCATTTGGCATATACATTTGCCTGAGTCCAGGATACACCTGCTACAGGATAAAAGTTGAAACCAGGGAACCTGAAGTAATATGTATCATAAACATCATTGTAAGATAGTGCCCCAGCCCAAACACCTTCCTGAGGTTCCAATTTTTGAATGGAATCAGCGCTTACCTGTTTCTTCATATGGAAAAGAAATTCACGGTAGTCATTGTTCGTGATTTCAGTCTCATCCATAAAGAAAGAGGCAATGGTGACAGTTCTTTCGGCGTTGTCACGGAAAGCCATGACATCTTGTTCTTGGGATCCTAGAACGGCACGACCACCTTGAATGTATTTCAGGTTGGGTCCGATTTCCTGCTTGGCTAATCTGGTAACCAAAAACTGTGTACTGTCTTTTGAAACATCAAAGCTATATTCAGCACCCGTAGTAGGGCTTGCTTTGCCCGGCTTGGCGGCAGTCCTTCTGCCGTAGCCTGGCGTTTTGTTACAGGAACTAAGGAATGCTCCTGCGATAATCAATGCGGAAGCCAAAATCAAGCCTGTTTTATTATTTCTAAAAACCATAGTATTAAAGTGTTTTTATGCACAAATAGAACGCTAATATATAATCAATAATATCTTAACACAATTATTTTTTTTGTACCCTCCATTGTAGAAAATGGGATTTTTGCGGGATTGTTGGAAATAATACAAATATTTTGAGAGGAAAAACAAATAAGCCTTGATTAAAAATTTTCAAAATTTATGAATTTTTCATCCCCAAGAGCCATTTTTTTGATTTTTCGATGGTATTAACGTCATTGATTATGAGGATTAAGCGGTTCTTCGCCTCTTTGATTTTACAATATTTCCCTTGTGTTTGTATAAACGCCAAAATCTTGCCAAAGGTATCTGACCTGAAATACTTTTCTTTTTCTGGTGGTAGAAAGTAACATTTCATGATGCCATTTTTGATCACCAATTTCTCAAATCCCAAATCTTCAGCAATCCATCGCAACCTTACTGTTTCGAATAGGTCATCCACTGTATCAGGAATTGGGCCAAAACGATCTCTGATGGATTGGATATAAGTAAGGAGTTCAGATTCCATTTTGATATTGTCGAGTTTGGCATAAAGGCCCAACCTTTCTGAAATATTGCTCACATAAGTTTCTGGTATCAATAGCTCCAAGTCCGTTTCAATCACACAATCCTGCACCAATACCTTTACCTTTTCCTTCAAATCTACTTCGAAAAGTTCGGCAAATTCATTTTCCTTCAATTCCTGAACCGCTTCATCCAAAATCTTATGGTACATTTCAAACCCAAGGTCGGTAATAAACCCGCTTTGCTCGGCGCCGAGAAGATTTCCTGCCCCCCTAATATCCAAATCTCTCATGGCCACTTTGAATCCATCGCCCAAATCAGAAAATTCTTCCAAAGTCTGTAGCCTCTTTCTTGCTTCTGCCGTAAGCCCCGAAGTCGGAGTTGTCAACAGGTAGCAGAAAGCCTTTTTATTACTCCTTCCTACACGACCCCGCATTTGATGCAGGTCGCTTAAGCCAAACATGTGAGCACGGTTAATAATAATGGTATTGGCATTGGGAATATCCAAACCAGATTCAATGATATTGGTGGAAACCAATACATCATATTCTCCTTCGATGAATTTGACCATGATGTTTTCAAGTTTTTTCCCATCCATTTGACCGTGGGCAGATGATACTCTTGCATCAGGAACCAATCTTAGGATCAGGTTGGCTATGGCGTCGATTTCCCCGACACGGTTGTGAACAAAAAATACCTGCCCGCCTCTTCGGATCTCAAATGAGATAGCATCTCTTATCACCTCTTCCCTGAAAGTATGTATTTCAGTGGTAACAGGCTGACGATTGGGCGGAGGAGTTGCGATGACTGAAAGATCACGGGCACCCATTAATGAAAAATGTAAGGTTCGAGGTATAGGTGTAGCTGTTAAGGTCAATACATCTACATTAACCTTCATTTCTTTCAGTTGATCTTTGACTTTTACGCCAAATTTTTGCTCCTCATCAATGACCAATAAGCCGAGGTTTTTGAATTTGATGTCCTTATTGACAATTCTATGCGTTCCGATCAAAATATCAATCTCTCCTGTAGTGACTTGTTGGGTGATTTCTTTGATTTCTTTTGGAGAACGGAACCTGTTGATATATTCTACTTTCACTGGAAAACCCGTAAGTCTTTCTTTGAATGTATGATAATGCTGCATGGCCAAAATCGTAGTTGGCACTAATACCGCTACCTGTTTTCTGTCATTCAAAGCTTTGAATGCTGCTCTGATAGCAACCTCGGTCTTGCCAAAACCTACATCTCCACAGACCAAACGGTCCATTGGATAGCTTTTTTCCATGTCCGCTTTCACATCAGCAGTAGCCAATGCCTGATCGGGTGTGTCCTCAAAAACAAAGGAACTCTCGAGTTCTACCTGCAAGACAGAATCGGAAGAAAACTGAAAACCCGGTGCACTTTTTCTTTTGGCATATAAAGAGATCAAGTCTTTGGCTATGTCCTTGACCTTGCCTTTGACTCTACTCTTTTTATTCTCCCACTCAGGAGAGCCTAATTTGGACATAGAAGGATTGGTTCCTTCCTGACCTGAATATTTGGAAATCTTGTGCAGGGAATGGATATTGACAAACAAAAGGTCATCATCCCTGAATATCAGCCTAACCGCTTCTTGGGATTTACCATGCACATCTACTTTTTCAAGACCTGCAAATCTCCCAACACCATAATCTACATGGACTATAAAATCTCCCGGATGCAAGGTCTTTAGTTCCCTGAGCGTAAGTGCTTTTGATTTGCTTGCTTTCGATTTGGTCTTGTAGCGATGGAACCTTTCAAAAATCTGATGGTCAGTATAGCAGGCAATCTCATGGTTTTTGTCCACAAAACCTTCCCGCAGACCTATATGCAAAGATTGAACTCTGAGCGTGGGGTCCAATTCGTTGAAAATGTTTTCAAGACGCTGAATCTGTTTGTCGCTTTCAGAGCAGATGATATTCAGCCATCCTGTCTTTTCATTTTCTACCAGATTTTCTACCAACAGGTCAAAATTCTTATTGAATGATGGCTGCGGTTTGGAATTGAAATTAAATATTTTGGCGTCTTTGAAATAGAACTTATGGCCAAATTCAAGTTTGCCGAATTTTCCAGCAAATTCAGAAAATTTCTCTTGCCCGTCAAAAAGATCCTCAGGTTTGAGCAGGAGCTTTTCATTGGCGGTGCGGCTTACAATCTGATCAAATTGACTATGGGCTTTTTGGAAATACTCTTCCATGATATCCAATGAAAACTGAAAATCCTTAAACCACATCAAAGTATTGGTAGGAAGAAACTCCAAAAAAGACTGTCTCTGTTCCTGCAAAAGTTTGGTCTGAACATTTGGAATAATACTGATATGGTCAATTTTATCCAATGAAAGCTGGGATTCGGGATCAAAAGTCCTGATGGATTCTATTTCCTTGCCAAAGAGCTCCAACCTGAAAGGAAGGTCATTGGCATAGGAAAAAATATCCAAAATACCCCCTCTGATGGCAAACTGTCCAGGTTCAAAAACAAAATCGGTTTTTTCAAAATCATAGGTGTTTAGCAATTCTGCAATAAATTCCAAATCAACTTTTTCACCTACGGCTGCCAAAAAAGTATTTTCTTTCAGGGATCTTTTGTTGATGACTTTTTCATACAAGGCCTCTGCATAAGTTATGATTATGGGATTTTCACGTTCTTGAACCAAGATCTTATTGAGTACTTCAGCCCTTTGAAGCACATTTGCATTTTCTATTTCATCAAACTGATAGGGTCTCTTGTAGCTCGAAGGAAAATAGTAGGTGGAATTTTCACCCAACAATTCCTGAATATCATTATTAAGGTAAGCGGCTTCCTCTTTGTCATGGGCCACTATCAAATGGCATCCTTTCGTTATGTTAAAAATTGAAGCAAATACTACCATGTCCAAACTGCCGGAAAGTCCTTTGAACTGATAATTTCCTCTCCTATTGTTCAAGATGGTATCAGCCAAGGTCTGAACAAAGGGATCGGTTTGGTATAAAGAAAGAAAGGATTTTTTTTCCAAAATGGGTCGGGTAGAATTATTAGGGGGCAAAGTTATGAAATTGATTTTTATTCTACTTGTTAAAGTCTTTTATGAAATTGTATTCATTTAGCCTGAACCTAAGAGACTTTAAAATGTTTAAGTTATTGTAGTCGAAAAATCAAATGGAAAAAACCAAAGAAACCTGGTTTCAGAGAATAGAAAACATGCATCCTTATCAGACCCTGCTTTACCTTGGCATGTTTGGAAGCGGTTTGATTTTTCTATTTATGACGGTGGCATTCTTATCTTCGGATACCTCGATGATGGAGGGCGTGAAGTTTAAGATGCCAAAATCATTTATTTTGAGTTCTTTAATTATTTTAATCAGTGGATATACTGTGACCAAAATGATGGTGCATTATAGGGAGGATGATGTGACCAAACTTAAAAACAGCTTGCTATTGACTTTTTTCCTTGGGATAATCTTCACAGGGTTACAGTTTATGGGTTGGAAAGAACTTGGGAACATGGGTGTTGATTTTCGGGGATTGCCCAGTGGGAGTTTTCTTTATGTTTTGAGCGGCATTCATATTTTCCATTTGGTTGGTGCCATGACATTTGCGATCATTATGGTGTACCAATATAGTAGGGTAGAAAAAGACGAAGTCAGGCATTTGATCCTGCTGACCAATCCCTTCGAAAAAATGAGAATCCAACTTTTTACCATTTATTGGCATTTTATGGATATCATCTGGCTGATTCTCTTTTTGATTTTTGTACTTACCTTTTAGAAAATAAACCTAATTTCGGTCTTTGATCATAAGTTAACGAATAAACCAAAAACAGATATGGCAGAAAATAAATATGAAATCAACATTGATCCTGATTGGATCAAGAAATACCTCGGCCGGATCATTTTGGGATTCCTGCTGTTTGTGGCAGCGGTCACAAGCACCAAAACCGTGGGTCCGGAGGAAGTAGGGGTAGTCATTCAGCTTGGCAAATACAACAGAACAGTGGATCCCGGTCTGAGTTTTATTTTACCTTTTGGCCTGGAGTCTATGCATAAGATTCCGGTGCAACGGCAATTGAAGCAGGAATTTGGATTCCGCACAACCCAAGCTTCTCAACGAAGCGAATATTCCGATGGTAATTATGGGGATGAAAGCATGATGCTCACCGGTGACCTCAACCTCACTGATGTGGAATGGGTGGTCCAGTATAGAATTGTGGATTCATACAAGTACCTATTCAGGGTAAGAAATGCTGAAAAAACCCTTAGGGATATGTCAGAAGCATCAATGAGAAAAATAGTGGGTGACCGGACAGTCAATGAAGTGTTAACAGTTGGCCGTCAGGAAGTCGCCTCGAGTGTAGAGGTATTGTTGCAACAACTTTGTGATGAATATGAAAATGGAATTCGCATTGATCAGGTAGTTTTACAGGACGTCAATCCTCCTGAACCGGTAAAGCCCTCATTCAATGCAGTAAATGAGGCCCAACAGGAAAGAGAGACGCTCATCAATCAGGCAGAGGCGGAATACAACAGGGTTATCCCCAGGGCTAGAGGTGAGGCACTTGAGACCATACAGTTGGCTGAGGCTTATGCCCTCAATCGGGTAAACAGAGCGAAAGGTGAATCAGACAGATTCAATTCTCTGTTTGAAGCCTACGTAAAAGCTCCTGAGGTGACCAAGCAGAGAATTTACTTGGAAACAATGGAAAAGATATTGCCAAAAATCGGGAACAAAATCATTGTCGATGAAAAGGGTAACAATGTGTTGCCGTTGTTGAACATAGACAGAGCTAAAGCCATCAACCCATGAAAACAAAAAGAATAATACTAATAAGTTTGGTTGTAGCTACCGTTCTGGTATTGACAAACACCATATATATACTTGACGAAACGCAACAGGCCATCGTAACTCAATTTGGGAGACCTGTGGGAGACCCAAGGACTGAACCGGGGCTGAACTTCAAAGTGCCCTTTTTACATAAAGTGCAGTTCTTTGACAAAAGGTATCTCGAATGGGATGGGAATAAAAACCAAGTACCTACCAAAGACAAGAAATTTATTTTTGTGGATACCTACGCAAGATGGGAAATTACCAACCCTTTACAGTTTTTCATCCGCTTGAGGGATGAGCGTTCTGCCCAATCAAGATTGGATGACATTTTGGATGGAGAAACAAGAAATGCCATAGCAAGCCATGATTTATTGGATATTGTCCGCTCTTCAAACAGGGATCCGGAAATCACCGAAGATTTTATGGAGGAAATTGAAAGATTGGATGATATATCTGTGGGTCGGGCTGTAATCGAAAAAATTGTATTGGAAAAAGCCAATGAGAGAACTGCTGACCTGGGTGTCAGGATTTTGGATTTTAAGTTCAAAAGGATGAATTATGTAGATGAGGTTAGGGACCGTGTTTACGACAGGATGATTTCTGAAAGAAACCGGATTGCAGATCAGTTCAGGTCTGAAGGACAAGGTGAAGCCAGAAAAATCGAGGGGGATAAAGAAAGAGACCTTGCCGAAATCCAGTCTAATGCATTTAGGGAAGCAGAGGAAATCAAAGGCCGTGCAGATGCCGAAGCCACAGATATCTATGCATCTGCATACAATAAAAACCGTACTGCGGTGGACCTTTACAAATTTCTAAGAACCATGGAAAGTTTTGAAAAATCAATGGATGAAAATACTAGTATTATTCTATCTTCTGACAGTGAGTTTTTCAAGTATCTGAAAAAACTGAACTAAACAAAATCGGCTGAAACTGCTGATAATAATGTCCCTTAAGTTTGTTGGGCAAAGGATAGATTTTTAAAATAAATCCGTCATCGCCTTCATAAAACCTAAGGGACATTTTGTTTTTAGTTTGAACAAGCTTTAGCAAACAAAGTTAACATGCCATGAAGATCAATATAGAGACTGAGGTTCAACAGGATTACCTTAAAGTAAAAGATGGGTTCAACCAAAGCTTGTTTTCCAAACTAAGTCCGCCCTTTCCACCGGTAAAACTTTTGCGTTTTGATGGATCCAAAAAAGGTGATTTGGTCTCACTTAAGCTCAATTTCATTTTTTTTAAGCAAAAATGGACAAGTAATATTACAGAAGACAAGACTACAGACCGGGAATTTTATTTTGTGGATAAAGGGGTAGAGCTTCCTTTTTTTTTGAAGGAATGGCAGCATAAGCACCGCATTATCAAAACAGGAGAAGGAAGTATTATCAGAGACGAAATCACCTATAAAAGCAGATTTTCACTTATGACCCTGATGCTATATCCTGCTCTCTATCTTCAGTTTTTGTACAGAAAACCGATTTATAAGAAGATATTTAAGGTTTGATTTTAAAGATTGATTTTCTTTTTTGGACGGAAGTCGGAAGACCGAAGACGGAAGAAATGCCCAAAAATGACTATTCTTTAAGGATTCGATTTGCCCCACTACCTGAAAATTCCTCAAATTAAAAATGTATCTAAAGTCAGGGTTAAATAATGGTGAGGTTATCACAATTCTGGATCTGACAATCTCCATAAAGCACTAAAGAATGGCTGCTGATAGCTGATTTGAATTCCTGTCCCATCGCTTCCTTGATCAAATTGATCCTTTCATCGGAAAACTCCCGGATTTTTCTGCATTGATTACACACATGATGGTCGTGGTGTTTGTAGGTTAGTGCCTGTTCATATAGGGCAACCTTATCTTTGAACTGATGTTTTACTGCTAGTCCACATTCCACCAAAAGATCCAATGTATTGTATATAGTAGCGCGACTGATGGTATAACCTTTATTCCGCATCAATAAAAACAGGCCCTCAACATCAATATGCTCGTCTTGAGGTAATGCATATAACTCATCGATTACAGAATATCTTTCCGGTGTTTTTCTACTTCCCTGTCTGATGAGAAAGTTTTCAAAAATTTTTTTTGCTTTTTCTACTATTGACTTTTCTGCCATACCAAATGTTTCTAAATAATAAAGATGAGGTATTTTTTAGATTTTTTCAATAAATAGCATGGTGAAGGACGTTATACATCCTTATTTGATTTGAATATAAACAACACATTTTACCAAAATACTTTGACCCACTCAAATCAATTGATTGAACAATTGATCTAGAAAAAATATTTATCATTATATTAAACCCAAAACCCAAGTAACCTAGATTAAACATGATGAAAAAAAGTATCTTTTTCTATTTTCTCTTTTGTTGGTTCACAATTCATTCTCTTTTGGCTCAGGTTCCGGGTTTTTATATGAAAGAGGATAGCAGGAAAAAGGAAATCCCATTTTTGGCTTCCAATAACCTTATTATTTTACCTGTTTCCATAAATGACAGTGTACCTGTAAATTTCCTGGTGGATACAGGGGTAAAGACCAATATTCTTTTCAGTAAAACATTGGGGGATTATTTGGGACTTAAATATACCAGAAAACTGGACCTGGTCGGTGCAGACGGCAAGACTGTTCTGACAGCCTCTGTTTCACCGACCAATCATCTTGATTTAGGTCCCATCGAAGGTATTTTCCAGACAATACTGGTCTTGGATGAGGATTTTCTGGAATTGGAGAGGGTAATCGGCGTTCCTGTATTTGGGGTAATCGGATATGAATTTTTCAAGCATAATCCTGTAAAAATTGATTATGATGAAGGGGTCATATCATTTTACAGGTCAGATGCCCTAAAGAAAAGGCCTTTTGGATTCAGAAAATTACCGGTTAAGCTTGAAAACAGCAAACCATATATCCAAGCAAAAGTCAAACAGAATGACGGAGGGGAACTAGATGCCAAACTTTTGATAGATACAGGAGCCAATCATGGTCTTTTGCTTAACAGGGAGACATCAGATCAGATAATATTGCCTAATGAACGTCTTGAAAGTGAACTTGGGAGATCGCTTGGAGGTGATTTGTATGGTTTTGTGGCGAGGACTCGTCGGCTAAGATTCAGCAGCCTGAAGTTCAATAACATTATTACTTCGTTTCCTGATGAAACAGAATTCAGCTATGTAATCAAGGACAGTGGAAGACAGGGAAGTGTTGGTTCCGAGTTATTGGGCAGAATGAATATCATCTTTGATTATAACCGGGAAAAGATATATGTCAAAAAAGGAATGACTTTTCATGAACCTTTTGAATATGACATGAGCGGTATAACTTCCCGTGTAATTCCTTCAGATGAAAAAAGATTTTATGTGTCCCAGGTTCGTGAGGGCTCACCTGCCTACATCGCAGGGGTACGAAAAAATGATGAATTTGTAAGCATCAATACCGTACCTCTGGATTTTTGGGAGCTTTCTGATTTGATCAAAATATTCCGATCAGAGGAGGGAAGGGAAATCAAACTTGTTTTACAGAGATACATTGATGAGGATACTGAAAATTTTGAATTGATTGAAGTAAGATTCAAACTTAAAAGACAGATTTAACCAATTTAGGTCGCTTTAAATCATAGACTTGTACTTTTCCTATTAAGATTTCTATTAAGTAATGTATATTTGAAAACTCTTGAAGCTAACAAAAGTTAAATGTTGGCGCAATGCTATTCACAATTCTTTTTATTTGAATGATGTCTGAAAGCCCGAAAGATTCATTAAAGAACATATTACTTACTTACAAAAGCTATGAAGATGGCAAATACGAACTGCTATATATTTCTTCAGAAGTAAGGACGATTTTGGAAAAAGGTGAGAAATTTTACGAAGAAGCATTTTTTGAAAAAATATTTCCAACTATTCCTAAGCCCTTTTTTGGATACCTGTTCCAGATCCTTGGAAACGGGGATAAAATTACCTGTCCCCTTGTGTGGAAGAAAAAATATTTCAGGTTTGTCAATCTTGAGGGTTATGTAATTTCTCAGCCCGACAATTCTTATTTGGTGAATGTGCTTATTTCTCCGACTTCTTCCGATCAGAACATCAAATTCTCCTGGCTTCTGAACATTTACCAAAACAAAGTGTATTCTGGATTAGAAAGTAGTAAGGGTCTAAATAGTGTTGAGGACTGGAAGGAGTATTTTATTTCCAAATTTGATTTTCTCGACAAGGGAAATTTTTCGGATTTCATACATAAAGAAAAATCAGAAGTTCTTACCATATTTCCTGAGCATCTATATCTGGCCAAAAAGACACTTTCAGAAGAATTTGTTTTGGTTCAATTGGTCTATGGATTCTCAGGGGAAAATGATGCCCAAAAGAAAAACAATCTGATCTACTATGAATATGATATCCAAGATGACAATTTTATATTTTCAGGTGGATTTAAAAAAATACTCGGGTATCCTTCACATTTCTTTTCAGGATTCAAAGGAGAAGACTGGATCAATTTGATCCATCCTGAAGACAGGCATTATTTTGATTCGGGATTTGAACATTATTCCAAATTGGTCTATCGGGTATTGCACAATGAGGGCCATTTCATTTATGTACAGGATGAAAACAAAAAATTTGCAGAAGAACCCAGTCAAAAAAATTTGGTCCTTGGTATTATCACTGATATTTCGGCTCTTAAAGAAATGGAAAAAGACCTTTTGGAGCACAAAACGGTTCTCGACGAACTAACAGGAGTGGTACCGGGAATGGTTTATTTGTTAAAAAATTTTGCAGATGGAAGCAGAAAATTTGTTTTCGTAAGTGAAGGCTGTTACAATTTGCTGGAAATTGAAGCTTCTGTGATAATAGAAAATGACATGAACCTCCAAAACCTGATCCATCCGGATGATCTGGAAAGTGTCCTTAAAGCTCATAAAAATGCAATTATTAATGATCAAAAATTTGAGTCCTATTTCCGGATAATCACACCTTCCGGCAACATCAAATGGGTTTATGGTGCTTCAAACAGGTTGAAAAAGTATAACAACGATTCTATTTGGGCTGGTTTTTTTGTCGACTTTACCTATACCAAACAGAAAGAAGCCGAGTCCTATCTGAATCTGACCAAGTACAAAACACTTTTTGAGGAAAATCCCCTGCCTATTTTTCAATATGATAAAAACGGATATATTCAGGATGTCAACAAAAGGGCTCTTGAAAAAATTGAAGTCAGAGACAGGGACGCCTTGATAGGAAAAAATATTTTTGAACTCATTAAAGACCATCCAATCAGTCAAGCATATAAGGACAGTATCGAGAAGGGATATGGCTACTATGAAGGACCCTATATCAGTTTCTTCAGCAACAAACTTTTTCACCTGAGGGTAAATGCAAAATCCGTGGATGATGGGAGGATTTTTCAGGCAATTTTGGAAGATATCAGCGAACAACAATATGTCTCTAATATTCTTTCAAGTCTTACCGAAAGGACTTCAAAGTACAGCGGTCAGGCTTTTTTCGATGAACTTACGGCCTATCTGTCAGATAAACTGCATATGTCCAGTTGCTTCATTGCAGAAATCAACGAAAAAAACAATATTGCAAACATTCTATCCTTTTTTAGACATGGAGCAAAGCAAGAGAATTTCAGTTATAATCTTGAGAAAACTCCATGCCAACACTGTTTGAAATTAAACGCTCCCTATATCATCCAAAGTGGCGCTTCCCAAAAGTTTCCTAAAGATAGAGAGTTGGTAGAGATGAAAATTTCAACCTATGTGGGCGTGCCTATTGCTGACATGGATCAAAATAGATTGGGGATTTTGGTATTGATGGATGAAAAGCCACAACCATACAGTGCTGGATTATCAGGTTTGTTGAACGTACTTTCAGACAGGATAGGAGCAGAATTGAGCAGAATGTATTTTGAAAACAGACTTATCTCTTCAGAATTGCTATTTCGAAGTATTGCCGAAAATTTCCCTAAAGGAATCATTGCCGTTTTGGATAAAGATTTAAATTACGTTTATACTGATGGAAAAGGCTACCAATCACTTGGCATTGAACCCAATAACCTGGTCGGAACATCCCATATGCTTACCTATGATACCAAGGAGGCAGTTCAAGTCCAAGGATATTTCGAAAAAGTATTTCAAGGGGAATCTGTAGTTTTTGAGATTACAAAAGGCAAACAATACTTTTTGAAAAATGGAGTTCCATTGGTCAATAATTTTGGAGAGATTGACCGTATTCTTTTGGTTTCTCAGAATATTACAGAAATCAAAACTTCTGAGTCAGAAAGAGAGCAGTTGATCCGTGATCTTAAATCCCAAAATGAGGAGCTTCAGCGCTTTGCTTATATCATTTCCCACAATCTCCGGGCACCGATTGTTAATATTTCATCACTTTTGGACTTGTACAATATTGCTGATCCATCGGATTATGAAAATCAAGAGGTCATGGAGAACTTAAAGATCTCTACTGAGATTCTTCACAGTACATTGGAGGATTTGATTGAGGTGGTTTCCATTAAGAAAAACAAACTGCCTAAAATAGAACAGGTGAGTTTTAGAAAATTAATAAGAAACCTTGAAAAAAGCCTTTCCAAGCAGTTCAAAGAATCCGGTACAAAAATCTTATGTGATTTTTCAGCAGCACCAGACATCAATTATATTTACTCCCACCTGGAAAATTTTATGATCAACCTAACTACAAATGCCATCAAATATCGGCATCCTGAAAGAAATCCTATCATTCAGATCAAAACCTATCCTATAAAAGAATATACTGTCATTGAATTTCGGGACAACGGCATCGGGATTGACCTTGACAGATACAAGGACAGGCTTTTTGGGCTTTATCAAAGATTCCACTCCCATGTGGACGGCAAGGGTTTGGGCTTATATCTGGTAAGAGAACAAATCCGCGCACATGATGGCAATCTTGAGGTTCAAAGTGTGGTTGGAGAAGGAACTACATTTTATATTTATCTCAATAACCTACGATCATACCAACCCGTAGAAAATTAAAAAATTGCAGCCGGTAATTTCCATCTATTTCTCTTGTATTATTTTACCTTTGCACTGAAATCCATAAAACTTTAAAGTATGAAAAAAGCAATAATACCAATCATCATCATTGCCGTAGTCGGAATATTTGTTTATACCAAAGCAGTGGGCGTGTACAATATGTTTGTGCAAAATGAAGAAACCATCAATGGACAATGGGCTGAGGTGGAAACCCAATATCAAAGAAGGGCAGACTTGATTCCCAATTTGGTCAATACAGTAAAGGGATATGCGGATTTTGAGCAGGAAACCTTAACTGGCGTAATTGAAGCACGTTCTAAAGCAACATCCATCAATCTAAATGCCGATAACCTTACTCCGGAAAATATTGCACAATTCCAACAGGCCCAAGACCAATTAAGCGGAGCGCTAAGCCGTCTTTTGGTAACTGTAGAAAGATACCCTGACCTGAAAGCCAACCAAAACTTTTTGGAACTTCAAGCTCAACTGGAAGGTACAGAGAACCGAATTGCTGTAGCGAGAAAAAATTTTAACCAATCAGTACAATCCTATAATTCCAACTTAAGGACATTCCCAAATAATATCTTTGCAGGCTGGTATGGTTTTGAAAGAAAGGGATATTTTGAAGCAACCCAAGGTGCAGAAACTGCTCCATCGGTTCAATTTTAACAATTATGGCTGAAAAATTATTTTCTCAG
>NZ_JBGTCA010000099.1:0-8910 GCF_041749095.1 Aquiflexum sp.
TTCAATCTCTTGATGAGCTGGACTTTGGTTTTATATCCCATATCTAGTGGTTTAACTAGATATAAATATCAAAATAAAAGGCCGTAAAACAAAATTTACAGCCTTTTTTATTATTTATGTAGTAAAGAACCAAAGTCGAGAGTCATGCCATGACTTTGAGTCATGGCATGACTAATAGCTTACTCTAAGTAATGACATGACTGACCAACTTGTTATCCAGGATACCGCCCTTCTTTTAGAAAAAAACTTCTATCTGAAAATCCCTGATAAGCTTTCAACAGAAGAGGAATTAGTTGCATTGATGACACCGGTCATCCATCAAATGCTCAACAGGGACTTTGAAAAACTTCTTCAAGTTTGCTACAGGATAGATTTAGGAGAAAACAAACTCAAAGCGATCCTCCACGAATCTGATCCTGAAATGATGGCTTTCGATCTTGCCAAAGCATTGGTTGAGAGACAAATACTCAAAATTGAGATAAGAAATAGGTATTCAGGAAGTTGATTTCTATCCACTCATTTTATTACCGTCAAAATACCAGGCGTTAGCTTTTTTATTTTTCGGCCACTTTTTCCTGAGAAGCTTTAAGGTAATTCTCAGCCTCGACCACCATATCAGGAGAACCAATATAGAGTGGAGTTCTTTGATGTAAAGAGGTTGGTTGTATATCCAAAATCCGTCCAAAACCATCAGTTGCCATTCCCCCGGCCTGTTCTGCAATAAAAGCCAGGGCATTCGCCTCATACAGTAACCTCAGTTTCCCTTTGGGCGATTTCGAGGTTGCGGGATAAATGTAAATTCCTCCTTTGAGTAAGTTTCTATGGAAATCGGCTACTAAACTTCCGATGTACCTGGCACTGAACTGCCTTTCTTTACACTTTTCAATATAGATTTTTAGTCCGGGTTCAAAAAGGTTGGAAGTGCCTTCATTGATACTGTAAATGTCCCCATCCTTAGGAGCGCACATATTGGGGTGGGAAAGGAAAAATTCACCTAAAGAAGGCTCATAAGTAAATCCGTTGACGCCGTGTCCTGTGGTATAGACAAGCATCGTGGAAGAACCATAAAGTACATATCCCGCCGCCACTTGTTGGTTGCCCGATTGCATAATGTCTTCCGGCTGAATGGGACTACCGATAGGGGTCACTCTCCTGTAAATGGAAAAAATAGTACCGATCGAGATATTGACGTCAATGTTAGAAGAACCGTCCAAAGGGTCGATGGCGACTACATACTTGCCGGATCCGTTCTGTAGGTCTATCACTTCATCGTCTTCTTCTGATACCACGGCACATACCTCACCACCCTTGGTGAGGGCCCTAGTAAACCTGATATTGGCAATAACATCCAATTTTTGCTGTTCTTCGCCCTGAACATTGGTTTGCCCAAAAGCTCCGCCAATATTCGCTAGACCTGCACGGTTAGTCTCCCGATTTACTATCTTTGCAGCCAGGGCAATGTCCCTTAAAATCTGGGATAATTCTCCTGATGCAAAAGAAAATTCATTTTGTTTGATTTTGATAAACCTGTCCAAAGTGGTTCCTACAGAATAGGCAATGGTTGAATCGCTGGGTGTATATAGCTTTGTCTTCATAATGTTGGAAAAATACTATTAAATAATTTAACTCCTGAAAATTACAAATTTATTTCAATGGCAAAAACTTTTGTTTTCAAATTTGGAGGCGCATCGGTAAAAGATGCCGAATCTATAAAAAACTTGTATGAAATTGTATTCAATCGATTGCGGAATAATACAATTATTGTGGTTTCGGCCATGGGGAAGACCACCAATGCCTTGGAGGAAATTTTGGCTTTAAAATTAGCGGGTAAATCCTATTCTACAAATAGTACAAAAATAATGGAATTTCATCTGAAAATTTGTGAGGAACTTTTTGATTTAGGTAGCCTGATTTTCCCCACGGTCAAAAATTATTTTTCGCAATTGGATAGGATACTTGAAGGGGATTTGACTCAGGGAAATTATGACAGTTTTTATGATTCTGTAGTTTCATTCGGCGAATTGGTTTCTTCGAGGATAGTCCAGGAATACCTTTGTGCCAAAGGACTTTTTTGTATTTGGCAGGATGCCAGGGAGGTGATAAGGACAAATAGTGATTTCAGGTTTGCAAAAGTGGATTGGGAGGCTACTGTAAAACTTTGTGAAAAAATAGTAACACCCAAATTAGCACAGTTTCCTGTGGTTACCCAGGGATTTATAGGTGCTGATGAGAAAGGCCGTACCACTACCTTGGGACGGGAGGGATCGGATTTTACAGCCTCCATATTGGCTCATGGGATGCGGGCCAGTGCCGTGACCATTTGGAAAGATGTGGATGGCGTCCTCAATGCCGATCCAAAACGTTTTCCTGATGCTGTTAAATTCGATGAGCTAGATTATAAGGAGGCAGCAGAACTGACCTATTACGGTGCTTCTGTCATCCATCCCAAAACTATCAAGCCCTTGGCCAATCTATCAATTCCGCTTTATGTAAAGTCATTTATTCATCCTGATAGGTCGGGAACTAAAATCCATCATGTCCATCCAGTAAATACAGTTCCCTGCATTGTCGTCAAAGACGAACAGATTTTGGTAAGCTTCAAAGTGACGGATTTCACCTTTATCAATGAATCCCATATCCATTCAGTTTATACCGAGCTAGAGAAGCTTAAACTGAGAGTGAATCTTCTCCAAATTTCTGCGATATCTATTTCCATTGTAATTGAAAAAGAACTTTTTAAGCTGGAAAAACTCATTCAAAATCAAAGAAACCAATTCGAAATCAGGTACAATGAAAACCTTCAACTGATCACCGTCAAAAACCATAATCCGAGTTTGATGGATGAATTGATGCAAAACAAAGAAGTTTTGCTGGAACAGACGACGAGGACAACATTCCAAGTATTGGTCAAAAATTCCCATATATAAAGCTATATGAGAAAACTTGCTTTTCAAGTAAAATTCAATATTCGAGTCAAGGCTATTCACCAGGAAGTATTAAAATTACAAAGATGGGATGAAGTCCTTTAGAATATCAATCCATATCCAACCCGCCTGCGGCAGGCAGGTATCTATAAATATCCCGTGACTATTGTAATTTAATAAGGCTTTTGAAAAAAATTAAAAGTAAGACAACCAAATAACCTCCAATTTATATCAACCTATCCACAGTCCTTTCAATTCCTGTGAGATAGCTTTTGCCAAAAAGCAAGAGGTGGACCAATAAGGGATAGAGGTTGTAAACAGGCAATCTTTCTTCAAAGCCAGGTTCAAGTGGGAAAACTGTTTCATAGGATTTATAGAAATCCGCATCAAATCCACCAAACATCCTAGAAAAAGCCAAATCCATTTCCCGGTGTCCAT
This sequence comes from Aquiflexum sp., assembly GCF_041749095.1. Classification (GTDB taxonomy): domain Bacteria; phylum Bacteroidota; class Bacteroidia; order Cytophagales; family Cyclobacteriaceae; genus Aquiflexum. The sequence goes on from NZ_JBGTCA010000099.1 coordinate 3,363, forward strand.
AATATACAGCAGGGTCAATAAGGGAGGGGCTTCCATTTTTGCCACGCATGATATTCCCTGACCACAGGTCACCATGGAGAAGTGCGGGTTTTTCTTTTGGAAAAATATTCTCCAGAACGGGGTAAGTTTTTTTAAATTTTTTGAGAAAATCCAAACTCATTAGCCCTTCATAATAGGCTTTTCCCGCAAGTGGCTCCAGTCTGTTTTCAATAAAAAACTCATGCCAAGAACTCGTTGGGCTATTTAGTTGGACAATGGAAGCGATGAAATTGTCTTTTGCATAGCCAAAGGACTCTTGGGTCGCCATGTGTAATTGGGCCAGGCCCACTCCGAGTTCCTGCCAATATACAGGGTTGGTCCTGTCTGCTGAAATCCATTCCATCAACAAAAAATTTCTGTCTTCCATCTTTCCTACCTGAAAGACTTTGGGAATTTGTAAAGGACAGTAAGACCGGAGCATCTGTAAGCCATCAGCTTCTTTTTCAAAGATTTCGGAATTTAATTGAAAATTTGACTTCAAAAAATAAGACCCTGAAGAAGTCTTCAAATAAATACCCTGATTGATATTTCCTGCGGCGATTAACTTTACTTGTTTGATATCAGGACTTTGCCCAAGACTCAGAAAAAGAATTTTTTCAAAATATTCCGGACTCTCAAACATAAATGTTATGCTCTACTTTGAGATGCTCCAGAAAATGGTCTATGCTATTGTCTAAAATATGGTAAACATTTTCAAACCCATCTTCTCCCCCATAATATGGGTCCGGAACTTCAATATGATCCGCATTTGGCTGAAACTTTCTCATCAAAAAAATCTGATTATGTTCCATGTTGAAGCAGTTCATTAGATTTTGGATATTTTTCTTATTCGAAAAATCCATCGCAATCAGGTAATCGAATTCCCTAATATCTACCCTGTTTAGCTGTCGCGCTCGGTGGTGGATCTGGATATCATGTTTTCTGGCACAAAGGAGGGTTCTTTCATCAGGTAATTCGCCGATGTGGTAATCAGAGGTGCCACAGCTGTCACTCATGAATTTATCTTCAAGTGCCATTAATTTGATTTTATGGTTAAAAATTGCCTCAGCAAGTGGTGACCTACAAATATTACCCAAACAGACGAACAAGACTTTTACCATTTTCAAAAAGAGGATCTTTAATTTTAATGTAAGGTACAAGTTAAAAAAAAATGCCGATGAAGAGAATAAAGGATTAAACTTAATTTGAAAATCTTAAAAACTTTTTCGGAATAAAATTCCGAACCTCTAACCAATTACTGTTAAAGTTATCCAAAATGTTTGATTCTGTGCATTTGAAAGAAAGTGGACAATGACTTTTCCCAAATGAACCAAATATTATTCTGCTTTCTTTCTGATGTTTTTTCATAAATAGCTATCTTTGCGTATCAAATCGAAAAGAATTCGAATGTTTTATTGTGTAATTTTCAATAATGTCCGTTTTCGGTAAGAATCATCCAAAATATTTAAATTAAATCATATATATTAAGTAATTAGAAGGAAAAAAAGCGTCATTGTTTTCAGCTCCGGCAGTCATCAATGGTGAAGAAATTGTAGAAAGCTTTTCTCTTGATCAATTTATCGGGATCAAGGAAGTGGTATTCTTTTTTTATCCCAAGGACTTTACTTTCGTTTGTCCAACCGAAATCCTAGCCTTTCAGGAAAAACTGGATGAGTTTGAACGTAGGGGAGTTGCAGTCGTCGGTGCTTCTACAGATTCTGAAGAACCCCATTTGGCTTGGTTGATGACTTCTAAGGACCAAGGTGGTATTGATGGTGTAACTTACTGACATTTTGATTGAAAAGCTTTTTTTGTTTTACAGATACTTTGAAATAACTTTACTCTATGGAGTATGGATTCAATGACACAACTGAATTTTCGGGATTGATGGGGGAAATAAATAAATTCGGCATTGAAATCTTTTGAAAAACCCCTGTATGATTTTTCCATCCGCACTTTCTCCAAGTTGGCGGATTTTTCGAAGGGGTCCCACCCCAGGCTTGAAAAACTGGTTGAAGGACGCAAGGATCTTTTTGAAAAACTGGAACTGTTCAGGTTGGATTTTAAAAAACCTGTGGCCTGGTTTCATGTTGCCTCATTGGGGGAATTTGAGCAGGCAAAGCCGGTCATTTCGGAGTTCAAAAAAAGATTCCTTGAATATGGTATTGTAGTAAGTTTTTTCAGCCCATCTGGCTTTGACCATGTCAGTGAAAAACCTCAAGAAGATATCGACTTTATTACCTATCTGCCATTTGATACTCCAGGCAATGCTAAAAGATTTTTGGAAATCCTGAATCCGCAAGTAGCCTTTTTTGTAAAATATGACCTTTGGGCCAATCACATTCTGGAAGCAAGGAATAGGAATATTCCGCTCTTCCTTTTCTCAGCATCGATGAGAGATGAACAGATTTATTTCAAATCTTATGGGGGATTTTTCAGAAAGATTCTTTTTTCTTTTGACCACATATTTTGTCAAAACGAGAGGACACAAAACCTGTTGGAAAATGCAGGATATAGGGAGACTTCAATTACAGGTGACACAAGGTATGATAGGGTTCATACAATTGCCCTTCATCCCAGATCATTTCCTGAATTGAAATCCAATTTCGGAAATAAACCTAGTATCGTTGCAGGTTCTGTTTGGGATGAGGATATGGGTTTGATTATTCCAATGATCAACCAGGATGATCATTACAATTGGATCATTGCCCCACATGATATAGATGCCGAACAGATTTCAGCCTGGCAGCAACAAATCAAAAAAACCACTCTAAAATATTCTGATTTACCCACTGAAAAAGAAGTGGTTGTTATTTTCATTGACAATATCGGGATGTTATCCTCCCTATATCAATTTGCTGAAACTGCATACGTTGGCGGAGCCTTCGGTAAGGGTCTTCACAATATCCTTGAACCCTTAGCTTATGGAATACCCGTTATTTATGGTACTCTCAAAAAGGTGGGTAAATTTCCCGAGGCAGATGTAAGCAAGTCCTTTGGCTGCTCATTTCAGGTAAATGATTTCCGTGAATTACAAAAAACCATTCAATCTTTGTCAGAAAGAAACGCATATCTGGAAGCTCAGGATGGAGCTAGAAAACTGCTGGAGGAGAATTTGGGCAGTTCAAAAAAAATAATGGATAAGGTAGTGTCAATCTTGGATAAGAAATGAAAGGAAGGGTAATCAAATCCACGGGAAGTTGGTACACGGTCAAGACCGAAGAGGGTCTTATCAATTCAAGACTCAGAGGCAAATTCAAACAGGACGAGCTCAGACTCACCAATCCAATAGCTGTCGGGGATTATGTGGAACTTGAAATGGAAGCCGGCCAAGCTTCATCTGTGATCAATGATATACTTCCAAGGGAGAATTACATCATCAGAAAATCCACCAGAAAAACTCATTTCTCCCATATCATAGCCTCCAATATTGATCAGGCATTTTTGATGGTGACTATTGCACAGCCTAGGACTTCCCTTGGTTTTATAGATCGGTTTCTGGTCAGTACAGAGAGCTTCCGTATTCCTGCAACTATTGTAGTCAATAAAACTGATCTGATCAAAAAGGAAAAGGATAAAGATTTTTTGGAGCTATTACATGAAATTTATGATCCCTTAGGATACCCGGTTTTGGAAATTTCTGCGATAAATGATAAGGATCTCGATGTGCTTTTTAGGGAAAGCCTCAAAGGGAAGACTACCCTTATTTCCGGACATTCAGGAGTAGGGAAATCTACTTTGCTCAACAAATTGGTGCCGAATGCAACACAGTCCACCAAAGAAATTTCCAAGTTCAGTGCAAAAGGAGTCCATACCACCACTTTTGCGGAGATGTTTGAAATGGAAGATGATGGATATCTGATCGATACACCGGGAATAAAGGAATTTGGAATTTTGGATATAGATGATTTTGAGTTGTCCCATTACTTTGTCGAGATAAGACAATACCTTGGGCAGTGCAGGTATAACAATTGCCAACATATCAATGAACCTGATTGTGTCGTTCTCCAAAAACTGGAAGAAGGCTATATTCATCCATACAGGTATGAAAGCTATTTGAATATCCTGTATGAGGAGGATGACAGGCGTTGAAATAATTCGCCCATTTTTAAAAAACCTTTGAATCCTACCTCAATTGCTTTAATTTTCGATTTCCATCAAAATCCCGCTAATTAAGATGACAGAAACCAAGGCCTTGGTGCTAAACCACAAGCAGATCACGCAAAAGATCACCCGCATGGCTTATGAAGTTTATGAACGGAATGCATTTGAAGATGAAATTATTTTTGCGGGAATCACCGGTATGGGTTTTATTCTGGCAGGATTTCTTGCAAAAAGCCTAAGAGATATTTCCCATTTGGATGTCAAAGTGATTGAAATCCATTTGGATAAAGCTGATGTCAATAGGGGAGAGGTGAAACTTTCAGAAAATATCGATCTGAATAATAAATGCGTGTTGGTGGTGGATGATGTGCTTAATACCGGCAAAACCTTGGTTTATGCCCTCAAACCATTTTTGGATTTACCCATCAAAAAAATGGAAGTGGCTGTTTTGGTGAACAGAAGCCACAAACTCTTTCCTGTCACTCCTGATTACACAGGATTGGAATTGGCTACCACATTAAATGAACACATTACTGTAGATTTATCTTCAGACAATCACTCCGTACACCTTCACTGATACACCCATGTCTCTCCACCAATCCTCCAATATCAAAAGAATCACCACGCATATCCTGCAGGAAATGAAAACACGTGGGGAGAAAATCTCCATGTTGACCGCATACGATTTTTCCATGGCAGGAATTGTGGATGCCGCAGGTATTGATATCATTTTGGTGGGTGATTCCGCCTCCAATGTGATGGCAGGCCATGAGACCACCCTTCCGATTACTTTGGATCAAATGATTTATCATGCCACTTCTGTGGTCAGGGCGGTGAAAAGGGCTTTTGTAGTGGTGGATATACCGTTCGGATCTTATCAAGGTAACAGTTCTGAGGCATTGAGGTCTGCTATCAGGATTATGAAGGAGTCAGGCGCCCATGCAGTCAAAGTGGAAGGAGGATCTGAAATCAGGGAATCTGTAGTGAGGATTCTCAGTGCAGGAGTTCCTGTTATGGGGCATTTGGGTCTTACGCCTCAGTCAATTTATAAATTCGGTACCTATACCGTCAGGGCGAAGGAAGAAGCTGAGGCCAAAAAATTATTGGAAGACGCAAAATTGTTGGAGGAATGTGGTTGTTTTGCAATTGTTCTGGAAAAAATCCCTGCAAGTTTTGCCAAAATAGTTGCAGAATCTGTTTCAATCCCTGTCATTGGAATCGGTGCGGGACCTGATGTTGATGGGCAGGTTTTGGTGGTGCATGACATGTTGGGCATCAATCAGGAATTCAAACCAAGATTTTTGAGGCAATATGCAAACCTTCAGTCTGTGATGACAAAGGCGGTTCAGGACTATATTAGAGATGTGAAATCCCTGGAATTCCCCAATGAGAGTGAAAGCTATTGATGGGTTTTTTTGATTTCCAT
>NZ_JBGTCA010000100.1:0-11771 GCF_041749095.1 Aquiflexum sp.
TTTGCCGCTCCGGGTGATGAACTGAATTATACCATAACAGTAACAAATACTGGAAACACGACGCTTGAGAACATTTCAGTGGTCGATCCTTTAACGGGACTGAACACTACAATCACTGTTCTTGCTCCGGGTGCCTCTCAGGACATCAATACCACCTATGCAGTCAACCAGGATGACATCGATGCAGGTTCTGTATCCAATACGGCCACAGCATCTGTCGGGGATATTTCTGTCAGTGATGACGTATTGGTAAATGCTACACAGTCCCCTGCCCTTGCAATTTCGAAGGCAGTAACTGAAACTACTTTTGCCGCTCCGAGTGATGAACTGAATTACACCATAACAGTAAGTAATACCGGTAATGTGACTTTGGAGAACATCTCTGTTGTCGATCCTTTGACTGACCTAAATACCAACATTGCAACTCTTGCTCCGGGTGCATCTCAGGACATCAATACCACCTATGCAGTCAACCAGGATGATATCGATGCAGGTTTTGTTTCCAATACAGCCACGGCATCTGTCAATGACATATCGGTAAGTGATGATGTGACCGTTACAGCAACACAGTCCCCTGCGCTTGCTATCAGCAAGGCAGTAACTGAAACAACCTTTGCCGCCCCTGGTGACCAACTGAACTATACCATTACGGTTACCAATACAGGTAATGTAACCTTGGAGAACATATCGGTTGTCGATCCATTAACAGGATTGAACACGACAATATCTGTTCTTGCTCCGGGTGTTTCTCAGGATATCAATACAACTTATGCCGTCGATCAGGATGATATCGATGCGGGTTCTGTTTCCAATACGGCCACTGCTTCTGTCAATGACATCTCTGTCAGTGATGATGTGACCGTAACTGCTACACAGTCCCCTGCCCTTGCCATTTCGAAGGCAGTGGCTGAAACAACCTTTGCCGCTCCTGGTGATCAACTGAATTACACCATTACGGTAAGCAACACAGGTAATGTAACCTTGGAGAACATCTCTGTGATCGATCCTTTGACAGGTCTGAATACAACCATCACCGTTCTCGCTCCGGATGCATCCCAGGACATCAATACTGTTTATGCAGTCAACCAGGATGATATCGATGCAGGTTCCGTTTCCAACACGGCCTCTGCTGCTGTCAATGACATATCAGTAAGTGATGATGCAACGGTAACCGCTGCACAGTCCCCTGCTCTTTCAATTACAAAAACCGCCAATAGGACTTCAATCAGTGCTGTAGGAGATGAAATCATCTATACATTGACTGTACGAAATACCGGAAATACTACATTGAATGGTATTGAGGTTACAGATCCTTTGACAGGTTTTTCTGAAACTATTGAAAGCCTGGCCCCTGATCAGACTTGGACCGGCAACACAACATACATAGTTACCCAAGCTGATTTAGACAGCGGAAGTGTAAAAAATGTTGCTTCAGCTAAAGTTGATGATCTGGAAACAGATGATGACGTCGATATCAATGTTGAAAAATCCAGTCAGATAGCTGTCAGCAAAACCACTTTGACAGAAACGTACAATGTCATTAGCCAGCAGATAGTTTATACAATAACTGTTATCAACACCGGAAATGTCACGCTGAGCAATGTTCAGGTTTCGGATCCATTGACAGGGCTGCAGGAAAGCATTTCAAGTCTGTCCCCTGGACAATCTATAACATTCGAAACAACTTATGTGATTCAGTTAGCAGATCTTGAATCAGGAGCTGTCGAAAACAGGGTAAATGTAACCTCAACCGATCCGGATGGAAATGCGGTAAATGGCACAGACACGGCTACAGTAGGTGGTTCAAGAAATCAGATCATAGCCAATGATGATGACCTCGGAGATTATGTGGTCACCTTTGGTGGGGTATTGGGCAACATTCTCACGAATGACCTTCTGAACGGTAACCCGGTGAATTTCGAAGAGGTAAACTTTGAGTTTACAGAATTGGCCGGAATTATTGGATTGCTTATCAATGAAAATGGCGAACTAAGTCTGATTCCGGGTCTTAATCCTCCCGGTGAATATGTCCTCACCTATGAGCTGCGGGAAGCTGCCAATCCAACCAATACAGATGATGCAACTGTCACCTTCAGATTATTGATCGATGATGTGGACCTTTCCATCACCAAAACTTCCAATGCAGTGGAGATTTTTGAAGGAGATGAATTCGTCTATGAAATCCTGGTCAGCAATATCTGTAAAACAGATGCTACCAATGTCGTGATCACGGATGACCTTCCAAATGCAGTCTCTTACCTGGGTTCAACTTTTGAACCATCTGATCCCCGAATGGAGGTTGATGTCCGGGTCAGCGGTGCCGCTGTCACCTACACCGTACCTTTCTTCCCTGTCGGAGCTACTTTACTGATCAAAATCAGAGTACGGGCAAATGAAATCAACAGCGACCGGGTAGTTCAGATCACCAATATTGCTACGGTTTCATCTGATGAGAATGATACCAACATGGACGACAATCAGGCCTCTGACAGCAATCAGATCAATCCGTTCTTTATCCCGAATGTGATCACTCCTGATGGAGACGGACTCAATGATAGGTTTGAAATCAAGGGACTTGACAAATTTGTTGAAAATGAAATTGTCATCTTCAACAGAAACGGTGACCATGTCTATGAAAGGACGAATTACCAGAATGGATGGGCAGCCGAAGGGCTTGTTTCAGGCACCTATTTCTTTGTCCTCAAAGCAGTGGACAGACAAGGTAAATCACATGAATTCAAAGGATGGATACAGGTCATCAAAAAATAATCCTGATAGCATATGACTCTAACTCTAAATTATATATCCCTTATGGATCAGACAACAAAAAAATATTTTTTGGTTTTGTTTTTGGTTATGGCAGGTGGACTCGTCCACCTGCCTTTAAAAGCCCAAAACTCACTCTTAAGGTATGCGGAAAAACAATATGAGCTTGAAAACTACTCACATGCTGCATCATTGTATGAAGAAGCCTACGAAAGAAGGGCCAGGTACAGCACAGCCCTCATGGCTGCCAATACCTATCAGATTATGCAGGATTACGATAACACTTTCAAATGGTGGAAAACAGTTGTCGGACATGAAGAATCTACCAAAGAAGATTATTCAAACTTTTTAAGGTCTGCATTAAGACTTGATGAGGATTTCAATCCCCAAGAACTCCTCGCAGGAAGTCTATACTCTGAATTTGATTTCCCAGAATTAGACTTCAATAAGATCAGGGAGCTTAAAAAGAAAAAGTCAAATGTCAAGCTTGTTTCCCTCAAAGATATCAACAGCAAAGCTTCGGACTACAGCATGACTTCAGATCAGGAAGACAACAAGTATTTCACCTCCAACAGAGGAGGGATTTACCAATCGGAAAAACCATCTGTAAGACTCGATGCCAAAAACAACATTTTCAGCGAGGAAAAAAGTGATTTCAATGACATGGAATATTACGGCCTCTATCGTTATACTTCAGATGGGGAATTCATAAAGATGAGTTCTGATGTATCAGGAGCGCTTCAATATGCTGACCCCAGTTTGATGGAAAGCAAAAACATCTTGTTCTATACAGTTTTCAGAAATATCAGAAAGGTGAAGAGGAAAAGGGAATTTACGGTTCAACCTGAAATATACTTTTCCAAAATCACGGAATCCGGTGAATTGGTTGACAGCAAGCCTTTTCCTGTCAATAATTTTTCGGAATATGGTGTCATGACGCCATTTGTGGATGAAGAGGCCAAGAGAATCTACTTTGCTTCTGACAAGCCCGGTGGTTTTGGAGGATTTGATCTTTACTATGTCACTTTTGATGATCAGTTGAATTTTGGAGAACCTGTAAACCTAGGTTCAAAAATCAACACAGTTGAGGATGAAACCCATCCTTCACGCATGGGCACATTCTTTTATTTTTCTTCCAAAGGACATACTGGATTGGGAGGCATGGACATTTTCAAAGCTGAGTACCAAAATGGCAATATCAGCAGTCCGGAAAACATGGGTCTTCCCTACAACTCCGGCCGGGATGATTTTGCATTCTATATTTCCCCAAAAGGAAAAAGATATATTTCTTCAGACCGATCAGGTGGAATGGGAATGGATGATATCTACCTGCTGGAAGATTTGCATAAGCGATTGATCGCCCGGGTCATCGATTGTGATGGCAATATTATTTCTGAGGAGTTCGAGTCCACTTTGACCGAAAAAAACACTTCAACCAAGATTCCGACTACGCGAAGTGACGAAGCCGAACTGTTGGCAGATTTGGATCCCGAAAAAGACTTCAGCCTTTCAATCAGCAAAAAGGGGTATTTCAGCATTCAGGATGATGAACTCAGCACTGTCGGTATGGAAGAAGAAGTATTGGAAAAAGAGTACAGGCTTGCAGCCATCCCATATAACATGGCGGTTTATGTGGACATTGTCTATTATGACCTGGATAAATCTATCATCAGAACAGATGCCGCCCCTACTTTGGATAAAATCGCAAGCTTGATGCAACAATATGAATTCGTAGATCTTCTTGTTGGATCACATACAGATGCCAGGGCTTCCAAAGAATACAATGACGCACTGAGTCAAAGAAGAGCTGATGCGGTCAGCGAATACCTTTCCAAATACAACATCCCTAAAGAGAGGGTAAAATTGGATTGGTATGGTGAAGAACATCATGTGAATGATTGCGGAGACGGTGTCCCATGCCCTGAATCAGAACATCAGCTCAACAGAAGAAGTGAATTGGTACTGGAGGCTTTTTCGGACAAGAATAAAACATACGAATTGCCCAAAGAATTTATGGGCAGGGATATCTGTGACCCAACAGACCTGTTTGAAGCTTTGAACGCTGAAATCAATGATGTTCCGACCGTCTATTTTGATTTTGACAAATCCAATCTAAGAAGCGTACACAAAAAAGAACTGGAGCGGGTAAGCCTCCTGCTCCAAAGATTGGTAAACCTGCAACTCAATATCACAGGACATACCGACCAAAGAGGCAATGAAGCGTATAACATGCAATTATCCGAACGCAGGGCCAAAACAGTTATGGATTACCTGACCAACAAAGGCATTGATCCTAAAAGGCTGAAAAGTGAATGGCTGGGCAAAACCCGGCCCATTCATGACTGCAATACCGCAGATTGTACCGAAGTCATGCATCAATTGAACAGAAGAACCGAATTACAGCTCAAGAACAATAAGTAAATAGCATTTTTTTATTTGATCCTAATATTGGATCAAATAACAATCAGACATTTTTTAATTTAATTGAAGAGTTAGAATACTAAAAAGAGTCTCCTTCTGGGAGACTTTTTTTTATTTATAAAAAATTATGCCTTAGAATCCTGACAGGTTTTACAGCTAATCATGTGTATTTTATGCTTTTATGATCAATAAACCTGTCAGGTTTTGCTTCTTTTATAAATATGACAAAATAGGGATGATTTAAATAGATAAAGCCCCTTCATTACCATCAACAAGGTTTTTGCCTGTCGCAGCGGAGGCTACCATTTTCAGAAAATTGATCATTTTGTTTCCTTTGGTATCCCAATAATAAGCAGTTGTAGGGTTGACTTTTAAAATTGAAATATTGGAATCGTCTTTGCCGTCCTGGAACCAGGCTTTAAGTTCGGGTGACCAAAGTTCTTCAATTTTATCCCTGTCCAAAATAATCTCCGCTTCACCGTTCACGATCATATAACTGTCTTTACCGGGATGGGAATAATAAAGTTGAACTTTATTGTCCCACTCTACCTCCAAGTTTTTATCACTGTCCGCAGGACTGAAAAACCAAATATTACCTTCATCACAGACTTTTTGGGTACTCATTGGCCTGCATTTAGCCCCATCATTGTTTTTCAAATTGGTACAGAACATACAGATATCAATTGAATCGGCCAGTTCACTTAATTTGACAATTGCATCCTTACTACTAAGATTTTTTAAACCATCCATAATTTTCTCAATTAATTGTATCTCAAAATTGAGGAGTTTTTACTCAAAATAATTGTAGCCTATTTTTAATTTGTTACAGAATTTACCTTTGCTATTAATAAACTTTTAACCTGTAAAAATTTCATATACGATTATTTCGTAATGAAATGATTTAATCGTAGGATATTAAAATTTAATCAGGTACATTTAGGCTATGGAAGACTTAATACCACAGGAAGAGCAGGCAATGCGGGTTTTTTGGAAAATCGAAAGGGGTATCGTAAGGGATATTCTTGACCACCTACCCGAACCTAAACCGCCCTACACAACACTTGCCTCGACAATCAAGTCATTGGAAAAAAAAGGGTATTTGGGACATAAGACTTATGGCAAAACACATGAGTATTTTGTGTTGATCATGGAATCAGAATACAAAAAGAAAAAAATCAACAGGATCATCAAGGATTTCTTTGAAGGTTCTGTCGAAAATGTGCTTTCCTTTTTGGTCAGCGAAAAGAAACTGACAAGCAAAGAATTGGAAGAAGTCAACAAACTTATTGAGAAAGGAGAGGAATCATGAACCCATTCTGGATTTATATATTAGAGGCAAGTACTGGCATTGCTTTGGTCTGGACACTGTATTATATTTTTCTAAGGAAACTTACTTTCTTTGGATGGAACAGGTTTTTCCTGTTGGCAGGAATGTTCTTTTCCTTAATACTTCCAATATTAAATATTCCTCTAAACTTAAATAATGGTATTCCAGTACAGGATTTCATGCTATCTCTCAATACATTTCAAACATTGTCAGATGGAACGAATGTCATTTCATCCATGTCTCTTTTCAATATTTCCCAAGGCATATTGTATTTATATTTTGCTGTTGCGGGAAGTAAATTAATAGTTTTTGGAATAGGAACAGTTTCTTTGTTCTATAAAGTCAAGGGTTCTGAAAGACTAAAATTTCAAAACAATGACATTTATTTTCATCCTGATTTCAAGCCATCGTCATTTTTAAATATGATCCTGATGCCCACAACCAACAAAAAGATTCCGGGGAATCTTCAGATTTTACTTCATGAATCGGAACATGTCAGGTTAGGCCATTTCTGGGACCTTCTGTTCATTTATTTTACTAAATCCCTTTTATGGATCAATCCATTTGTATACCTCCTTGAAAACGCTTTAAGAGAAGTACATGAATTTCAGGCCGACAGAAAAGTAATCCAACAAACAACCTTCAAAGATTATTGTCAGATTTTGTTGGATAATATTAACCATGGGCACGACAATCATTTAATAAACAGTTTTAATCAATTTCAAATCAAAAACAGAATCGTTATGATGAACAAAAGCAGATCAACAAATGTGAAAAAGTGGAGGTATCTTATCGGAATGCCTCTTTTAGTACTGATGATTGGTTTATTTTCCTCGAAAATAGCCGGACAAAATGAAAAGGTTATAGGAAACTGGACTGGATCGGATTTTGAGTTTACGTTGAATGAAGGTCCTGATTTAAAGGATGTGATCGAAGGTGGAAAAAATCTTCATATGAATGGTAAATTTATTCTGAACAAAAATAAAACCTACCAAATAATGGATCCCAATGGTACGATCAATGGAAAAGGGACCTGGAACATTAATTCAAGGAATCTGATTTTAACAGATCAGGATGGAAGCACAACAGAATACCTTATTGAGGAGGTGACCGATAAAAAATTGATCACAGTCCATAAAGTGTCTACAGAGACTCCATTGGGTAAAGTTGTCGGCGTAATCCGATTGACTTATTCCAAAGATTAAAAAAAATTTGAATCAATCTACGATATAATCGTAGATTGATTTATTTATCTCAGAAAAGGGAAAATCATAACTTCCCGAAATACTCAACCTCACAAAAGGAAATTGTTCTCAAACTCTTCATTGGGTTGGTCATTGGTCAAATTGTTATTTATCTTTACATTTCCTACAACAAAATCACACATTGTTATGAAAGCCGAGTTTACAGCAATTATAGAACCTGCCCCTGAGGGTGGATATTGGGCAATTTGTCCAGAAGTACCGGGTGCCAATGGCCAAGGCGAAACCGTAGAGGAAGCCAAGACAGACTTAATTGAGGCTGTGAAGTTGATACTTGAAGATAGACTCAGCGATATGCTGCGCGGCCTGCCCGATGATGCTGTCACTGAAAAAATCCTTGTAGATTGAAGCGCAGGGATCTGGAACGTAAACTCCGAATTGCAGGCTGCTTTCTTAAAAGAGAAGGTGGAAGTCATTCCATTTGGATCAATCCCAAGAATGGGATAACCGAAGCGGTACCAAGGCATTCCGAAATTAAAGAACCCCTTGCAAGGAAAATTCTGAAACGTCTTAACGCTGACTAATTGGTTATCTATCAACATTGCGCAGTTGCTCATTGAATATTTATCTTTTAGTTGATCTGATAAGATCCGGCCTGAAAAGCAGTAGCACTTCGGTAATTTGTTTTATATCCCCTTTTCGTTTTCCAAACTCTCTCCCTCTCTCGTCATATAACTCCATCAAATCCCCTTCAATGTAATTCAGAAACTCCTGTTGGCAAAACCAGCGGAAGAAACTATGGGGAAGTTTTTGGGGAGCGTTTTTCATGTTATTCTGACCTTAGGCTCCTCACCGGGTTCATCAAGGCTGCTTTCAATGCCTGAAAACTTATCGTAAGGAGTGTAATCATCAATGCCCCAATTCCTGTTGCGGCTAATACACTCCATGAAATCACCGTACGGTATTGGTATTGCTCCAGCCAGTTGTTCATGAAATACATGGAAATAGGAACAGCCAGCCCACAGGAAATAATCACCAGCAGCACAAAGTCTTTAGAAAGCATTTGCCAAAGACTAGCAACAGATGCTCCCAATACTTTTCGGATTCCAATTTCTTTGGTCCGTTGTTCTGCTATGTAGGCAGCAAGTCCAAATAATCCCAAGCAACTGATCAATATGGCGAGTGCACTGAAGATAGTGGCCAGTTTGCCTATCTGCACTTCGGAGCGAAACTTCGCATCATAGGCTTCATCTGCAAACGTGTAATCAAACGGTGCAGAAGGAGCGATGCTGTTCAGAACAGCCTGAATTTTTGGCAAAGCTTCATGCGCACTCGTAGCCGGATTCATTTTTATATACAACCATTGCATGTCGCCTTCCGATAGAAAAATGATTGACGGGTCTGTAGGCTCAAAGGGCGAACCCTTCACCATATCCTTGACCACCCCAAGGATCTTAAATGTACCTCTGTCGACTCCTTCAGTGTTCCATGACAAAGATTCTCCGACAGGGTTTTGCAATCCCATTAACTTCAATGCCGATTCATTGAGGACTATCCCGGAAATGTCGGATGGAAACTCACGGGAAAAATCACGGCCTTCTACAAATTCCCAACCTATTGTTTTTCCATATTCATGGGTAACATAGATTGTGTTAAAGGCTGGCTCAAATTTTTGATCACCCCACGAAAAGCCTCCATTCCAACCTTTGGTATCAGTGATGGCGTAATTGGCCTCTGCGATATCTTCTACCACTCCGGTGTTTTTTAATTCATTCCGGATTGTCTGGTATTTCCCTTTAAACTCAGGTGATGCAGCCCGGATAGAAATCAACCCATCCCGGGAATATCCTATCGGGCGGTTCTTTGCATGCTGAATCTGCTGATATACGATAACAGTGCCGATCGTGAGGGTGATGGAAACAGTGAACTGCAAAACCACAAGGACTTTTCTGGGCAAAGCCGAAAATCTACCTGCGTTAAAAGTACCTTTCAATATCTTAATTGGCTTAAAAGATGATAGATAAAGCGCCGGGTAGCTCCCAGCCAATAATCCGGTAAAGACAGTAAAACCAAAACATGCCAACCAAAAATAAATGTTCGTGAAAGGAAGTGAAATTGATTTATCGGATACATCATTGAACCAATTCATGCTCAGTTGAACGACTATGATTGCTATGACGGCTGCAATGAATGCAACCATTAGTGTTTCTCCATAAAATTGTTGAATGAGCTGACTGCGCAGGGAGCCGATTGATTTTCTTATTCCAACTTCTTTAGCTCTTTTTTCAGAACGGGCGGTACTCAGGTTCATAAAGTTGATACAGGCCAACAGTAAAACAAAAGCTCCGATCACGCTATAATACCAAACCGACATCATCCGCTTACTTGTCACAAACTCCCCATTTTTGTAATCAGAATCCAAATGCCATTTACGCATAGGATGCAGGAAAACCTCAGGCTTGGTTTCTTTGGTTTCGTCATCCACATGTGCCAACATGGCTTCTTTGACGACATGTGAAATTTCTTCAAAGTTTCCGCCAGGATGGATTTGGACATAGATATACACAAAGTAATTGTTCCAGGCATCCAATGTTGCCCATCCATCTATGTACAGATCAAGAGGAGCAAAATAGGTGGCATCATGGAATGAAGAGTTTTTGGGCAAATCTTCATAAACTCCGGTCACTGTTAGATCCCATTTCGCATCCATAAGCACTACCTGATTTATCGGATCGGCATTTGCAAACAATTTTTTGGCAGTAGACTCAGAAATCAAAATCGAGCTTTTTCCATTGAGCTCTCGTGTGCCCTTTATCATCTTCAAGGTCAATATGTCCGCACCCTCAGGTTGCATGAAATAGCCGCTCTGCGTAAACTTGTTTTCTCCGAAAGCAAGGACACGTTCCTCTGTACGACCACGGATCATAGCGACATTTTTAAAATGAGCACTATACTCAGTTTTTAGAAGGGTACCCATCCCAGTCACATGCGCAGTACTTGCTCCAATTTCGCCACTCCAATTGTAGGTGCGATACACTTGGGCAATATCTTCGTAGTTTTCATGATTCTTGTTGAAAGACAATTCATCAAAAACCTATAAACCAATCGTTATGGCAACCGCCATACCCAATGCTAGACCACCAATGTTGATCATTGAGTAACCTTTGTTCCTCACCAGATTTCTCCATCCAATCTTAAAATAGCTTTTATACATCGCAATGTTATTTACAGGTTGATATCCTTCCATTTGTTTGATAATTCCAGGCCGGAAAAGCAGCAATACATCCTTTGTAAACTTCCAATCAGCCTTCCTTTCCCCGATCTCCCCTACCCTTTCCCCATACAACTCCATCAGGTCACCCTCAATAGAATCCCTTAGATCCGGGTGGCAAAACCAGCGGAAGAAGCGGAGGGGGAGGCGGGGGGGATGTGGTCGGGGCATCTAACTTTTTTATTTACAAAACGGCCAACTATTCACTTCTAAGGCTCTTGACAGGATTCATCAATGCTGCTTTTAAGGCTTGAAAACTCACAGTGAGCAAGGTGATGAAAACTGCTCCGATGACTGTCACCAAAAATACCCATATCGAAATTTCAGTACGGTACTCAAAATTCTGAAGCCATTCATTCATAAGAAAATAGCTTGCCGGTACTGCCAATAGGCAAGAAATGAAAACCAAGAGCACAAAGTCTTTAGACAACATTTTCCAAAGACCTTGTATTGAAGCCCCTAGGGTTTTTCTTATACCAATTTCTTTGGTACGTTGCTCAGCTACGAAAGATGATAAACCCAATAAACCGAGACAACTAATGAAAATTGCAAGTATTGCAAACAAAGAAATTAGATTTGCGATTCGCTCTTCTTTGGCAAATTTTGTAGCATATTCTTCATCCACAAATTTGAATTCAAATGGAAAAGAAGGGGCAATATTTTTGAATACTGCTTCAATTCTTGATAGTGCCTCGCTTACACTTGAATGAGGATTTATTTTTACGTTAATCCAGTTGGTTGAGCCATTGAGTCCTTTTAAGAAAAACATAGTGGGTTGAATGGG